>NZ_FR898859.1:0-35657 GCF_000437715.1 Catenibacterium sp. CAG:290 | reverse complement strand
AAAACTTGAGTAAACCCCAAGTCTATTTAGTTACTCCAATAAACGAGCCTAACTCATTGAGTTAGGCTTTTTTTGTAAGTCTGTTACATTATATGAAAAATTGAAGATTTTTTTAAATATATAGTTATAATGAAACGTTGGAGGGAACATTATGAAAAAGAACAGTTATATATTTCATGCTGGTACATCATTTTTCTTTTATTTTGCATATGCCTGCTATAATGCAATGCTTGCTTTATATTTAAGTGATATTCACTTTAATGCACAACAGATCTCACTTATTACTTCAGCAGCACCATTATTCTCAATCTTTGCGCAACCATATCTAGGAACATTGGCAGACCGCTTCCGTTCACCTAGAAAGGTATCCTTAGTGGCTTTATTTATTACAGTAGTAATGAATATCATCTTTATCTTCTCACATCAATTAATTATTCTATTAATCACAAGTGCTTCTATTCTTGCATTATTCAATGCAGTGACACCATTAACGGACAGAATTGGTGTTTCTTCACCTTATGACTTTGGTAAGATCAGATTATGGGGTTCTGTAGGTTATGCCGTAAGTGCTCAGCTATGTGGTTTAGTCTATGATGCCATTGCACCTGTTTCTATCTTCATCATCTTCCTCTTTGGTACAATAACAGTTCTTATCTGTATCCTAAGAGTCAATGATCCAGAAGTAGTGCAGGCAGAAACAAAAGTAGAATATAGCTCAAAAGAAGCCTATAAGAGCCTCTTTAAGAATAAACAGTACATTATATTCCTATTAATCTCTTTCTTCTTCTGGGGCGCTTGTACAGCCAATTTTACATATATCTCAGTATTTATTAAATCAGTAGGTGGAACAGCATCCATGGTAGGTACATACCAGTTATTTGCGACATTGTTTGAAGTACCTGCAATACTTGCAACTGACTTTATTATTAAGAAGTTCTCATATAAACATATTATGCTCTTTGCATGTTTTATGTCTATAGTCAACTTTGTCTGGTATGCAACATTACCTAATCCAAATTTAATTGTGGCAGTGTTTGTATTCAAAGGCTTATCTACTATTCTCTTTACTATGATTACAGTAAGATTAATCATGGAAATTGTAGAAGATAAGTATGTCTCTACAGCTTTTGGATTACAGGCAACAGTAGGTAGAGGAATTGGTGCTGCAGTTGTACAGTTAATTGGTGGAAAACTGATTGATAGCTTCTCTACAATGACACCATTCTATTTGTTTTTATCCGTATTAATTGTAACCGCTTTAGCATTATCCTTAACATTTAAAGAAAAACGTGCTTAATACCATAATTCTTACAACATTATTAAATAATTCTTAATCAAAAAAGAGTTGATATATTCAACTCTTTTTTATATTTCTTAAAAATTTCTTAAGAAAGTTCTTTATTTTTTTGTACAGAGTGATATAATAGACATTGTCGTAAAGAAAGGGAGTGGATTACATGGATAAGAAAACCAAAGAAGTTGTAGATTTCATGCTAGATCGTATTAAAACTCAGAAGACAATGTTTATTCCAGTAGTCGCTATTTCAGCATTTGCATTAGTAGGTTATGCAGCAGCTGATAGAACAGCGCCTATTGTTCATTCAAATAAGCTTGAAGTACCATTCGGTACAGAATTAAAAGCAAGTGATTTCACTGTATCAGATAATAGAGATACAGTAAGTGTTATTAAAACTGAAATTAATGATACTTCTTATCAGAAGGATCAGATTGGAACTTATAAAGTTAATGTTACTGTAAAGGATGCATTCAACAACGAAACAACTAAAGAAGTTGAAGTTAAAGTTGTTGATACAGAAGCACCTGCATTAGAATCAGTAAATAATGATGGTTATGTAATCGATGTTGAAGCAAACGGCAACAATGATTTAAAACAGTACATCAAAGCAACTGATAATGTAGATGGTGATGTTTCTGATTTCATTACTTTCGATCGTGGCTTAGATACATCTGTTTTAGGTGAACAGGTAATCCATGCAACTGTTGAAGATAACGCAGGTAATAAAGCAGAAAAAGACTTTACATTCAATGTTGGTGATACAATTGCGCCAGAAATGAGTTTAAAGAATGGTAATATCACTGTTAACTATGGTGATGGTTTCGATATTAACAACTATGTTGATATTAAGGATAACTATGATGTAAACCCTACAGTTACTGTAGAAGGTAATGTAGATACTAGAAATATGACTGATGCACAGTCAATCAAGGTAACTGCAACAGATGGTTCTGGAAACCAGACTTCAAATGATTATGAAGTAAGAGTAGCAGATATGGCTGCACCAGCAATTACATTAAAGAGCGATAATGTAGATGTGAAGTATGGTACTTCATTTGATCCTAAATCAAACTTAGCATCAGCTATCGATAACTTAGATGGTGATGTAACAGGTAAAGTAGAAATTACTGGAACTGTTAATACAAACAAAGCTGGCGCTTATCGTGTTTATTACAGAGTCACTGATAATGCTGGTAACAAGTCTGAAACAAGTGCAAAGATCAATGTATCTGCTGCACCAGTAGTACAAGTAAAAACTAACAATAAGAACAACAAGAGCAACAAAGGCGTAAGCTATAACTTTGGTGGTCTTGGCGGAGGCGCTGCACAGGGTGGTATCGTTGGAACAGCACGTTCAAGACTCGGCTGTGCATATCGTATGGGTGCTTCTGGACCAACAGTATTTGACTGTTCAGGATTCACTTCTTGGGTATATAGTCAGAATGGTAAATCATTACCTAGAACTGCAGCAGCTCAGTATAGTGGAACTTCAAGAGTATCTAAGGAAGGCTTAACAGCTGGAGACTTAGTATTCTTCGCTGGAACTTATAAATCAGGTATCTCTCATGTAGGTATCTATATTGGTGGCGGACAGTTCATCCATGCTGCAAACTCTAAGACAGGTGTAGTTGTTTCTTCATTAAATAGTGGATATTATTCTGCACACTATGCAGGAGCAGGTAGAAGATAAGAAGGTTAAAAATAACCTTCTTTTTTTTATGTTGATGATAAGTTTGGAGAACTTCTGCTGTGGGTAAATGATAAGAATATTGTTAAAAGATGCAATAATATTTTTTGAATAAATCAATCATAGGATCATTAAGTGAATCAAGGATAGCACCTATATTATTCACTTCTTTTTTGTCATGAATAATTAAACTAGGAGAATTATGAACTACCTCGACTTAGTACTTCGTATTTGAAGTCAAGTCTACTAGAATGCTTACGCCTCCGTTTAAGAAGATTGATATTTAAGTCTCCACCTATTGCTAGGCAATCTTTGTTCTATTGCGTGTCCACTTCGCCTCTACTGTATGGGATATTGTACATCTACAACGCTACTTTTATGCATGATATTTAATGCACCATTTACTCTTGCTATTCTTAATATAAAAAGACATGAATTGAAAACAGTCGAAAATATGGTAATAAAAGCGCAGAAAAAAAGTCATACACATTTGTGTATGACTCATGTTTTATCCATTTAATGTATAGCCCTGTGAGTAGTAAACGACTACTGGCATACCAGTTGTAATAGTATTGTACATAGTACCTGCAAAACTTACTGGAAGGTTAACACATCCATGAGAACCACTAGACACATAAAGATTACCACCAAAACTAGATCTCCAGTTTGCATCATGGAAACCAATACCTTTATTAAATGGCATCCAATAACTTACAGGAGATTCATAAGGATACTTACCTGTAGCAGGATCCTTAGTACCTCTTAATACTCTATTACGTTCTTTAGAATAAATATAATATGTACCAGCTGGAGTATAACGATCATTTGTCATCTTACCTGATACACAATCTGACTGAAGAACACACTGACCATTCTTATAAATCCATAGATGCTGACGAGATAAGTCAACTTCAACATAATTACCACCAAGACCATAATTCTCAGTAGACTGTTCCTTAGCACTATAAGCAGGAGCTTTCTTAACATCCTTACCAGCATTTAAATCTTCTTTAATCTTAGCGATTTCTTCTGTCTGATTCATCTTATAACCATAAGTACCACCACTTACAGTTCTTACACCTAAACCTGTTGCATTAAATGTATGTGTCTTACCAACAGTATTGGCTTTAGTTGCAAGTGTATAAACAAAGCTCTTCATACGTTTATTCCAGATTTCTTCGTTATAGCTATAAGTACCATCTTCATTCTTAACAAGCCATGTTAACATCTTTTCACTATTTAAGACTTCACTCTGATTGTTAGGTAGTTCATAAGTAATAGAAGTCTTTAAATATTTCTTTAATGTTTCAGCTTCAGCTTTAACAGTTTCAGTTGTTTTTCCAGGAACCTTATATGCATCCTTTACTTTAGCAACATTTAAACTAGTTTTCTGAAGACCAACAGCTTTATTCACTGCTTCATAAACAGTTTCCTTATTTAAGCTATTTCCAGCTTTTTCCTTTTCTACAGTAAAAGTACCATTTTCATACTTCATACGTGCATCTGTAGGAGCTGTCTGGTTTTCATCCTTTAACTGATTCTTTCCATAAAGAACAGTCTTTAACTTATTTTCATCATAAGAAGTTTTAGTCTGAATAGTTTTCTTATTTCCCTTATGATTAAATAAGTAGTTCTTGAACCATGTGAATGAATCCTGTTTCTTCAACAACGCTTCAACCTGTCCATCAGGGACATAACTCATATTGATTTCTTTTGCTGAAATAGTTTCGGTAGTCTTATTTCTAAACTTCATTTCTAAAGTGTAGTTTAACTGATTTTCAGCAATCTTCTTTTCTGCATCTGCAACACTTAACTTACCTACATTTACATCATTGATATATGTAGAAGGCAAGAAGCGATCACTATAAGCTGTACCCATATGATGAATATAGAGGAATACTGATAATCCAAGAATCACGAGTACAGATACAATAATTACAATAATCTTATTTCTTTTCTGCAAATTTGTCATGTTATCTTTCTCTCCCTTACACTACCCCTTCTAATGCATTGATTATAGCAAACATTTGTAAAAAGGTAAATCAAGATTTGTAAAATGACTTAAAAATACATATTTATGTCCAAAATAGTTATTTTTGAGTTGCTTTTGTGATGAGTAGATATAGAGTGAATGGTTAAATATGATTATTAGTGTGTTATGTGTATTGACAAAGAATGTACAGAAATGTGTATAGGTGATTCAAAAATAGTCTCTCTCAAATAAGCAATTCCTCAAATATTGGAGTATTAAATAGTATGGAGGATGTGACTATATGGCAATACCAACAAGTATTAAAACATTATTGTCTGGGGATGTTGTTGAATGGGCAAGAATTGAATTGAAACAAACTTGGGATCCAGCAGCATCTTTGAAAACTATATGTGCATTTGCGAATGATCTTGATAATTGGGGAGGTGGATATATTATCATTGGAGTGCAGGAAGTAAATGGGAGACCAATTTATCCACTTAAGGGAGTATCACCAGAAAAATTAGATTCTTTCCAGAAAAATATTTTTGCGAAATGCAAACTTCTTAGACCATCGTATACACCAATAATTAGTGTAGAAAAATATCAAGGTAAGCATTTTATTGTAATATGGTGTCCAGGTGGAGATAATAGACCATACTCATCACCAAGAACGATGGAGAAAAATAATAAAGAGAGGGTACACTATATTCGTAAAGCTTCAAACACTGTTGCGCCATCTGATGATGAAGAAAAGGATTTATTCAATCTGGCAAATAGAGTCCCATTTGATGATAGAGTAAATCATCAAGCAGAAATAACTGATTTAAATATAACTTTGATTCAGAATTATCTGAGAGAAATAGGAAGTTCACTATATGAGAAATCATTAATTGGAGACTTTACAGAATTGTGCAGTGATATGAACATCATAAGTATACTTCCAGAATATGTGAAACCTAAAAATGTTGGATTAATGTTTTTCTGTGCACAACCGGATAAATTCTTTCCATTCACTCAGATTGATGTTGTTCAATTTCCAGATGGATTAGGTGGGAATAATATAATAGAAAATACATTTAAAGGACCGATTCATCATCAACTTAGAGAAGCGTTACAATTCATAAAAAATTCAATCGTGAGTAAAAAAATAGTTAAAAGTGCAGATAAAGCAGAATCTGATTGGGTTTTTAATTATCCGTATGCCGCATTAGAAGAAGCACTTGCGAACGCAGTTTATCACCGTGCGTATGATATTAGGGAACCTATTGAGGTAAGAGTTGAAAAAAATATGATTGAAATAGTAAGCTTTCCTGGACCAGATCGCTCGGTGACACAAGAAGGGTTGAAACAGTATAAAGTATCTAATCGTAGATATAGAAATCGTCGAATAGGGGATATTCTTAAGGAACTGCATTTAACTGAAGGGAGAAATACAGGTTTTGGAAAAATTTTAAGTGCACTTGAAGAAAATGGGTCTCCAAAACCTGAATTTGAGACAGATGCAGGACATAATTATTTTATTACAAGGTTATTTATACATAAAGCGTTTATGAAACAGGGGCAAAAAGGAGCCGAAGTTGATTCAAAAGGAGCCAAACTTGGCCAAAAAGGAGCCAAAGTTGATTCAAAAGGAGCCGAAGTTGAACCAAAAGGAGCCAAAGTTGGCCAAAAAGGAGCCGAAGTTGAGCCAAAAGGAGCCGAAGTTGGGCTAAAAGGAGCCGAAATTGAGGAAAAAGGAGCCGAAGTTAAGGCAAAAGGAGCCAAAGTTGGCCAAAAAGGAGCCGAAGTTGAGCCAAAAGGAGCCGAAGTTGGGCTAAAAGGAGCCGAAATTGAGGAAAAAGGAGCCGAAGTTAAGGCAAAAGGAGCCAAAGTTGGCCAAAAAGGAGCCGAAGTTGAGCCAAAAGGAGCCGAAGTTGGGCTAAAAGGAGCCGAAATTGAGGAAAAAGGAGCCGAAGTTAAGGCAAAAGGAGCCAAAGTTGGCCAAAAAGGAGCCGAAGTTGAGCCAAAAGGAGCCGAAGTTGGGCTAAAAGGAGCCGAAATTGAGGAAAAAGGAGCCGAAGTTAAGGCAAAAGGAGCCAAAGTTGGCCAAAAAGGAGCCGAAGTTGATCCAAAAGGAGCCAAAAAAGGAACCGAAAGAAGTTTAGAGATACTTAATAGAATGAGAGAAAATCCTTTTGTAACACAGGTTAAGTTGATGGAAGAATTCAATCTATCCAGAAAACAGATTCAAAACATCATTCAATATTTGCGTTTAAATGGGTTAGTAGAAAGAGAAGGCTCTAATAGAAGTGGTAAATGGATAGTGAAGAAATAATATATTACTACATTTCCTACACTGTATGATATTAGAAAAACATTGTATATATCAATGTTATTTTAATTGCTGATGAGAGTAACTGTTAAACACATTAACAAGTCGCTTTTTTTCACAGTTATTTAATATGTGTTATAATGAGATCAAAGTGAGGTAATGCTATGAAGATATATTATGAAGTACATGGAAATGGTTATCCGATTATCTTATTACATGGTAATCAGGAAAATAGAAAAATATATGATCAATTAATCAAGGATTTAGAAAACGATTATCAATTAATCGCAATGGATTCACGTTATCATGGTAAATCTATTAAGAGTGGTCCTTTAACACTAGACCGTATGGCTCAGGATGTGATGGATGTCGCAAATGAACTAGATTTAGAAGCATATGATGTCATTGGGTTTAGTGATGGTGCGAATATCGCACTTACACTTGCAGGAAAAGATGACCGTTTAAAACATATGGCACTTCTTTCACCTAATGCCACTCCTCAAGGTATTAAATGGTATTATCGACTCCATATGTATATGACATTACTCTTATTGCCAATATTCTGTATATATGATAAGAGATCAAGAATACGTTTTAAGCTCATTTCATTTATGACAAAAGAGCCACATTTTACTGTAGATTACTTATCAGAACTCAAGATTCCAGCTTTATTACTATCTGGTGAACATGATGTCATCAAGGATTCTGACTTCACATTTATTCAGTCATCATTGCCTTATTGTGTACATAAGGTGATTAAGGGTTCACCACATTTCTTATTAGGTGATCAATATGATAAAACATTAAGAGAAATAAGGGGGTTTTTATATGCCTGTCATCACGAAGCATAATGTATTAGATATAAAGAATGTTGTATTTGGAGAAGGAACACCTAAGATTTGTCTTCCTATTGTAGATACAACTAAAGAAGATACTATTGGTACTTTAGATTCTTATAAGGATTTAGATTATGATGTAGTAGAAATTAGACTTGATTTCTATGAAGGATTAAAAGAAGGACATTTGACAAATGTATTAGAAGAAATCAAAAAACATACAGATAAACTTGTATTAGGTACAATCCGTACTGCGAGTGAAGGAGGAGAAGGAGAACTAACTTCTCTAGAGTATATGCATTGTATTAAAGAAATCTGTGATGCACATGTAGATCTAGTAGATATAGAATTATCGCAAGGCTATGAATCTGTGATGGAACTTGTTCAGTATGCTCATAAGAAAGGTGTTCATGTTATTATGAGTGAACATCATTTTGAGGAAACACCATCAAGAGAAGATATGCAGGAAACACTAGAAAAGATGGAAATATTAGGGGCTGATTTACCTAAACTTGCTGTTATGCCAAAAAGTAAAGAAGACCTATTAACACTTTTAGAAGTCACTCTTTATTCAAGCCAGCGTTTAGGAAAACCTATTATTACTATGTCCATGGGTAAACTAGGACGCTTGTCACGTATGATGGGCGAATACTTTGGTTCATGTATGACCTTTGCGACAGCTAAGGATGCGAGTGCACCAGGACAGGTTCCTCTTGATGATTTAAAGAAGGTATTAGAGGTTCTACATGATTAATTTAGAACATGCAAAAAAGGCATTTGATAATTATGTTAATCGCTATGATCTCTCTATCCCACATATTCATCTTAAATATGTGCATTCTTATAAAGTAATGGATGTTATGGGTGAGTTATGTGATATGAAAGGAAAAACTGAAGAAAAAGACTTATGTCTATTAATCGGCCTATTACATGATATAGGTCGTTTTGAACAGTTTCGTCTATATCATTCTTTCCTAGATAGAAAAACAGTGGATCATGCAATGTATTCTTCACATATATTATTTGAAGAGGGACTTATTAGAGAGTTCATAGAAGAAGATACATATGACACAATTATTAAAAATGCTATAGAACAGCATAATAAATACAAAGTAGAAGAAGGCTTTAGTGAAGAAGAACTCTTTTACATACATATGATTAGGGATGCAGATAAATTAGATCATTTTCGTGTTAAAGATGTAGAAAAGGATATAGTCTTACTAGGTGTGACTTATGAGGAAGCAGGAAAAGAATCTATAACGGATGAAGTCTACCAACAGTTCTGTAAACATCAACTTATTTATGCTCCTACAAGAAAAACACATTTAGATATGTGGATTTCTTATATTGCCTTTATATTTGATCTTTATTTTGATGAAAGTAAATCATATATTGAAAAAAATCACTATATTGAAAGAAGCTTTGATAAAATAAAAATAGAAGATCTAGAGATATTAAAGAAATATCGAGCATTAGAAAAATGTGCACTAGAGTATATTAAAGGAGGACATATATGAGTTTACCAAAGGATTTCCTATGGGGTGGTGCTTTAGCAGCTCACCAGTTTGAAGGTGGTGTATTAGACACTACTAAAGGTTTAAGTGTTGCTGATGTAATGACAGGCGGAAACGTATCAACACCACGTGTGATTACTGATGGAGTAAAGGAAGGATTATATTATCCAAACCATATCGGTATTGATTTCTATCATCATTACAAAGAAGATATCAAGCTATTCGCAGAAATGGGCTTTAAATGTTTTAGAACATCTATTGCCTGGACAAGAATCTTCCCATTAGGTGATGAAGAACAGCCAGATGAAGAAGGTTTACAGTTCTATGATGATGTATTTGATGAATTATTAAAATATGGTATTGAACCAGTCATCACATTATCTCACTTTGAAATGCCTTATCATCTTGCCAAGGAATATGGCGGATTCATGAACAGAAAGACTATTGATTTCTTTGTAAAGTTCGCAGAAGTATGTTTCAAGAGATACAAAGATAAAGTTAAATACTGGATGACTTTCAATGAAATCAACAACCAGATGAACTATAAGAATGATATTTTTGGATGGACTAACAGTGGTGCTCATTTTGGAAACTATGATAATCCAGAAGAAGCGATGTACCAGTGTGGTCATTATGAATTAGTAGCCAGCGCAAAGGCAGTGAAGATTGGCCATGAAATTAATCCTAACTTCTTAATCGGTAATATGATTGCAATGGTTCCTATTTATCCATTCTCTTGCCGTCCAGCAGATATGGTATTATCTACTGAAATGATGCATCAGAGATGGTTCTTCTGTGATGTACAGTGCCGTGGTCATTATCCACGTTATGCCTTAAAGATGTTTGAAAACAAAGGCTTTAACTTAGATATCACTGAAGAAGATAAAGAAGCTTTAGCTGCAGGTACAGTAGATTATATCGGATTCTCTTATTACATGACTAATACTGTAGACTCTACAGCACATAAAGATGTTTCTAAATCTTTAGATGGATCTAGTGAACATTCTGTGGCTAACCCATTCATTAAAGTATCTGACTGGGGATGGGCAATCGATCCAGAAGGTTTACGTTATGCATTAAATCAGATGTATGAAAGATATGAAAAACCATTATTTATTGTAGAAAATGGTTTTGGTGCAATCGATAAGAAGGAAGAAGATGGCAGCTGTCATGACCCATATCGTGTAGATTACTTAAGAGCACATATTGAACAGATGAAGAAAGCTGTAGAAATTGATGGTGTAGACTTAATGGGGTATACACCATGGGGCTGCATTGACTGTGTCTCTTTTACTACAGGTGAAATGAAGAAACGTTATGGCTTTATCTATGTAGATCGTAACAACGATGGAAGCGGTACACTAGAAAGAAGTAAGAAAGATTCATTTGACTGGTATAAGAAAGTTGTTGCAAGCAATGGTGAAGATTTAGGTTAATTCGCTTTCAACATTGCGAAAAAAAGAAACCCATGAGAAATGCTTGACATTAGGCTTATGGGTTTTTATACTGTTTAAGGGTAAACATTCCTGATGTTTATCGATAATTAAAAAAACGTTGATAAATTCAACATTTTTTCATGTTAATAAATTATTGGTGAGATATTTTTTTATCTCAAGCATATTAGTTGCGTGTGCAACTAAAGTAGACTAATATAGAAGTAGAAAAGAATCTATTAGGTAGTTATTCCTAATAGATTTTCTTATGAGGAGGGTAAATAACATGGAGGTAATCAAGAGAGATGGCTCAAAGGTAGCTTTTGATGGAAGTAAGATTGAAAATGCGATTTTAAAGGCTATGCGCTATGGCAGCGGTATTGTGAAACCTGAAATTGCATCTAAAATCTCACATGAAATTGAAGACTGGCATAAATCAAGTGGAGCAGCATCTATCAGCATTTATCGTATTGAAGGCCAGGTTTTTGAAAAGTTAATTGAAAAAGGAGAAGTACTTACTGCCAAGGCTTATGAAGGCTATCGTAAGGTAAGAGAGTTCCAAAGAGAAACTAATACAATTGATAATGCGATTTATGGTATTGTCAATCAGACTAATAAAGAAGCAATGGATGAAAACTCTAATAAAGATGCGACTGTATTAGCTACTCAGAGAGACTTAATTGCTGGTGAATTCTCTAGAGACTATTGCCGCCGTTTATTATTACCACCAAAGATTGTACAGGCACATGATGATGGTATTATTCATTTCCATGATATGGATTACTATATCCAGAAGATGCATAACTGTGATCTAGTAAACTTAAAGGATATGTTTGCGAATGGCACAGTTATTAATGATAAATTGATTGAAACACCTAAGTCTTTACAGACAGCTTGTACTGTTGCAACTCAGATTGTTCAGCAGGTTGCTAATGGTCAGTATGGAGGACAGACAATCTCTATTTCTCATTTAGCACCTTATGTACGTGTATCATATAAGAAACATTTAAAGGCTGTAAGAAAAGAAGGTAAAGAAGTAGGTATTGATTATACTGAAGAACAGATTGAAAAAATCGCAAAGTCTCGTCTTCATGAAGAAATCAAAGCAGGCGTACAGACTATCCAATATCAGATCAATACATTCTCTACAACTAATGGTCAGGCTCCATTCTTATCTATTTTCATGTATTTAAGAGAAGAACCAGACTATATTGAAGAAACAGCTTTATTAATTGAAGAAATCTTAAAACAGAGATATATCGGCATGAAGAATCCTGTGGGTGCTTATGTCACTCCAGCATTCCCTAAATTACTTTATGTATTAGATGATAATAATGTACCTGATGATTCACAGTATCGTTATTTAACAGATTTAGCGGTTAAATGTGTATCTAAGCGTATGATGCCTGATTTCATCAGCGCAAAGATCATGAGAGAAAACTATGAAGGACAAGTATTCCCATGTATGGGATGTCGTTCATTCTTATCTCCATGGAAGAATGAAAAGGGTGAATACCAGTGGTATGGTCGTTTTAACCAGGGTGTAGTTACACTTAACTTAACTGATGTTGGTTTATCAGCTAATAAGAATATGGATTCATTCTGGAAGATTCTAGATGAACGTTTAGATTTATGCTATGAAGCATTGATGTTAAGACACGAAAGCTTAAAGGGTACTCCTTCAGATATTTCTCCAATTCATTGGCAGTATGGTGCCATTGCAAGATTAAAACCAGGAGAAAAGATTGATTCATTATTAGATACTTGTTATTCTACATTATCATTAGGTTATATTGGTTTATATGAATGTGTAGTGGCATTAATTGGGCAGTCTCATACTACTGAAGAAGGCGATGCATTAGCTCTTGAAATTATGCAGAAATTAAGAAATACATGTGATAAGTGGAAGAAGGATACAGGTTTAGGATTTGCCTTATATGGTACTCCTGCAGAATCAACTACTTATACATTAGCACGTGCATTAAAGAAGAGATTTGGTATCGTCCCTGGTGTAACAGATAAAGACTATATTACTAACTCTTATCATGTCAATGTAAGAGAACATATTGATGCATTCTCTAAATTAGGCTTTGAAGCGAAGTTCCAGAAGATTTCTTCTGGAGGGGCTATTAGTTATGTAGAAGTGACTAATATGACAAATAACTTTGATGCCATGAAAGAATTAATTAACTATATGTATGAAACAATCCAGTACGCTGAAATCAATACTAAGTCTGACTATTGTCAGGAATGTGGTTTCTCTGGAGAAATCTTATTAGATGAAAACAATGAATGGTATTGTCCTAACTGTGGTAATAGAAACCATAAGACTTTAAATGTATGTCGTAGAACTTGTGGTTATCTTGGTGATAACTTCTGGAATAAGGGACGTACACAGGAAATCAAAGAACGTTTTGTACATTTAGACAATAGAGTATATCAGGTGTTAACACACAACTCCAAATCTCGTTAAACAACTCCAAATCTCGTTTTACTTCAAAGTAAGATTACGAGATTTACAATAAAGCGTAAAAAAGAGGAACTACACATCTAAGTGTAGAACCTCTTTTTTATTGCTGGTGATATACATTTAATAAGTTTTGTTTAAGCAGATTTGCATCAGGACGTTTCTTTTTTGCTATTTTAGGTTTCTTAGAAGTATCTTCCAATGAAGAAGAATTCGTTGTTCCAAGAAGAACTTGAATAACACGGCCTGAAAGTACCGAATCATCAAGACAGCTACTGCCAGGTTCGTTATAAACAGTTTTCAGCGTTTCAATGATTTGAGGTATCTCAAACTGTGGGAACAGTTTCTGCACGTTTTGAACAACATTGCTTTGTGTATTGGCAAATGAATTCATAGCCTGTAAAGTCTCCTTCGAAGAAAGATGCTCAGCCATATCTGCCTGCTCATCGTCTCCTAGAAGGTTATTGAGGTTCTGCTTTACTTTTTCAAAAGCTTCAAGCATGCGCCCGTCAAAATCACCGTTTTTCTTATGATGAATGGTAGCTTCGGCAAGAAGCTTCCTCATATCCCCATAGTATTTCTCAATACAAAGATCCACAAATTTGCCGTTTATTTCTGGCCGTTTGTTTTCCGGAGATATCAGGTACTCGTAGTTCATGTATGAATAAAGTGTAATCAGCTGATCAATACGGCCACCTGTATACAGTTCAAAACGGTCAACGATTTCATCAGTGAGTGACACCTTTTTATCAAACCACTGATAAGAGAAAATCAAGCTCATAAGGGTTTTGAGACTGGGTTTATCAAAACAGTAGCGATTAGAAGAAATGACCTTCCCGACGCGTCTTGCTGTATAGACTTTCTTAAACATTTTGCTGTACGCAGATTCGAGACCGGATACAGCTATTGCTACACCCGAAAGTTCTCCTATAGTAACTAAACTGGCAAAGGTATTTGATTTGGTACCGGCGAAGTCGATTTCCTGAATCTCATCAAAGATGATGATTCCAATACAGAAATTCTGTATCAGCTGAACAACCGTGCTTATAGGATCTTTTGAATTACTCAGGAGATTCTGATATACACTGGCCGTGTAACTAAGGGCATTATCTATTTCGCGTCCAATGGTCGAATAGAGGACCTTGAAGTTTGAGTTTGCAGGGCATGAAACATGCAGAAATACAATCTGTTTCAGGTTTCCCTTGGTGAGAGGATGCTCTATTACCTGTGGATAGTGAGATTTCAGGATATCTATGGTAGAACTTTTTCCTGTTCCGGATCCACCGAGAAGAGACCAGCCGCTGACACTGGAAGTCTTGTTGGTAATATATTTTCCACAAGTATCATTTTTAGCCTGCTCCGGGAACTTGACTCCGTTGCTTCGGTCAACGGCCATCCATACCGGGATTTCTGGGTCGTAGAACTGATATCTGTTTTCATAGGAACGAATCAATGCGTTGTGCATTTCCACTTCCAGCATATAGTCAAACGCTATAGGAAGCCTGAGTTTACGGAGCTGATTGAGTCTGTATATACGTTCCCCGGAAGGAAGCGCCTGTATTTCCGACATACTGTATCCAAGGATAGGCTTGAAATAATCCAGGGTACATTCTTCAAGGCTTCTAGGTCTGGGCAGTGCTTCGATACAGGGATTGCCATTATTCTCCGGATCAAAATGTTTAACGTATCGTGCTTCAACATACTCAATCTTGCTGAAATCCACAATGCCATATTGATTGGTTTTAGGATCTACGTCATCTGCGTATTCATATGTATCATTAAAACACTTCATTTTTATTTGTCACCTCCTGGGGTCCAGCCTTCAGCAAGAAGTTTTGCAAGGTATGCGGCTGGATTTTCGGCAATATTGATGTCACAGTCATCAGAATTTTCCCGAGTTTCTATCATTTCAGAAGCATCTGAAGACAATCCACCGATATTGGTGTTCTCATCATCTATATCACAATCAAGCACTTCATAAGTATTAGGCATTTCTGCTTCTGACAGGGATGCAGATACAGTTTCCCCAAACTGCTCATCAAGATACTGGTTAAGATAGTCAAACATTCGAAGACTATTTGATTCGAGATGTTTTTCTTTTGCCCGGTTTTCTAAAAGATTCTGGGTTGCTGGCTGATTAGTCACAACCTTCTTTGCGTTTTTAACAATCAGTTCGTTTACTTTTTCGATATAAGCATCAAACTGCTGCTTATTGATCTCAAGGCTTCGGCGTCTTGCTCGAAGAGATTTGATAATCAATGTCCATTCGCTTAACGTCATTCCTGTAACATCTGCATTTCCCGTCTTATCAGAATTCAATGATGCTCTCATGATACGATTATTTCTGATATAGTATACAGAGCCTACATCACGTGGATCAATACGCACAGGAAACTTAATACGTTTAGTGTGTGCATTATACATGTCAGCAAGAAGTTCATGATCATTTCTGTTGATATAGAATAGGTCGTTGCAGCGGATTCCACGGCGATCGTATTTTGCACTCTGTGGAAGCATGAGACTGAAATAATACTGTGGAATATTGGAAATCGGTTTTGGGGTTCCATATTTTTCGCAACCATATTTAAAAATCTCCACTGGAACCGGGTCTACTCTTTTAGAGATCATGTCAGCGGTTAATGGATAATCAGAGAGCACCGAACAGTTATGATGAATCACAAAGTTGATCAGCATGACTGTAAAATCATCGATTGTCAGACAGGCTTCCTTATGATGTTTGGAATCGTGTCTTTTCTCAATCAGCCCATGCTTTTCAAGAGAAGGATTCTGTGAGGAATGCATCTGGTGAAACCATTGTTCTACTAGACCCTTCATGGAACCAGAACCTGCGGGGGCCAGTTCGCGGTGGATGTTAAGTTCACGAAAGATTCGTTTAGCTTCATAACTGCGGTATTCAGCACCACGGTCTACAAGGATTCTACCTGGAAGGTAGCAGGACGGCCACATATCTTCTGAAATGGTAATTCCGTATCTGGCACAGTATTCGACTTTGTTTTGGGCAAGATTAAGGAAACAGTTCGTCATTCCGAGAACGGAGTTGTTGTCAAAGCTGATTCCTATTGCGAGAATATTCGAACCGAACACATCATGCATAACATATACGATTGGGCGACCGACGGTTATTGATGGGTCCAATGATGATACAATGGACATATCAACTTCAACCTCATCCATTTGAACGCGGTCGGCAGGGCCTTCGACGTTATATCTGGAGTCTGAAAGCAGAAGTCGCTTATTGTTTCGCTGTTCCATGGCACTTGTTTTGATACGGTCCTTTTCCTCCTTTGAAAGATGTTTACTGCAATAGTATGTAAACTGACGGAAGGAAGGACGCTCAGAAGCTGGTAATAGTTTGATAAGCTGAGTACCATCATCACAGGTAATTTCTTCCGAATAATATTTATCACTCATCAGGAGAAAAACAGATTTAAATGTCTTTTTACGTCCTTTTTTATATTTTTCCAAAGCCTCTGCAAAATGAGCAATGTCTTCAGAGGTAAGACATTTTCCTGTTATAACATTTTCACATTTTCTTCCGGTTTTCTTTGCATAGCAGGAATAGTTATCCTGTTTTTTCTGCATGAATTGAGCTTGATCAAGAAGCGAAGAATTATTAAATCCACTTTGAATATAAAGACGAATAATTCGTCGGACAGTAAAGTTTGACAAACCATACTCATCTTCAAACTTTTTTAATAACGGCTTCGGTTTATGTGTTGCTAGGTCCAGATAATCCGGTCCATACGCATCTGCGACAGCATTAACGATGGAAAGATTACGGGTGTAAATATTTTTCTGATATTCAGAAAGCTTCTCATAATCAAAAACGAGCTTTTCTTCAGACTCAATTTCAATCATGCCATCGTAAAGCATATCCTGAAGATACGTTAAAACCTGTACATTGAGCTTAAAAGAAGATACATCCATCTCGCAGAGAGTAACAAGTCCATTCCTGATATTAAGGACTCTGTATCTGCCAGTTTTGAGTCTGTCGGCAGATCTTACATTGAGGATAGAGCCTCTGCACAAACCTTTATTTACATTTCTCTGGATTTCATCCATGTGGCAATCTCCTTTCTGTACACATCCCTCAATACGGGAATATCAATTTTTTCTTTTGTAAGGTCTACATCGATTTTCTTTCTGATGATCAGGTGCTTCAGGCACGATGTCTCATCGAAAACAGAACTTTCTTCGTAATAGTAGCTGCACACGCGAATATTGCTGGCAAGAATATGATTGATGTCTGTACCGAATACCATTCGAAAAGAAACATTCTTTCTTTCCCAGAAAGTTTTCTCGATGTTTAAAAGCTCTAATGTACGCTGACGTTCAATACTGCGCATGTTTTTCTTGAAAGAGTGAACTTCCATATGCTGATCTGCGTACACGATAAAGAAGTCAGATGTCATAGTTGTACGTCCCTTGCCGGCAGGCTCACAGCCCATTTCTTCAGCAATAGCTGTTGTGTCTTCTTTTGGAAGAGGAATCTGTTCACGAATGTCGATAATGTCATCGTTAAATCTAAGAATATGCCAGTATTCAGCTTCTCCCTGAGAAAGAAGTTCTACCGAGCGACCGGTAATCCAGTCGCGAAGAGTTACAGTAGTTCCCTGTGAGTTAAACTCGTGGGCCTGGATATAAGGCTTATAGTTTTTACCTTCACCTTTCCCGTAGCCACGATTTTCTTTTGTTTTATTACTGATTCTGTTCATTATATTTACCTCTCTTTGTATTTGTAGGTTCCGGGGCCGATGCGTTCCAGAACATTAAGTTTAGTCAGCTGATTTGCCATGATTCGGCCAATCTGTTTTGTGGATAACCCAGAAACCTGTATTCCTCTGGTGGTGATTATACTGTCTGGATCAGGGTAGAGTTCCTGTATAGCAGCTAATACCCTGTCAGACGCAAGTAACAGAGGCTTATCAGGTGGTTTTTCATGAGGATATCTGCTCGATGGGGTAGGACGGGTAAGCTCCTGGATGATAAAACATCTCTCATCAAGCATTTCCTGCCCGGATGATTTATCAAGAATCAGTGCCTTGGATTTTCCAACAAAGCTTTTTACCTCATACCTTCCGCAGGTATAAGCATCAACAAATTCCGCAAATTCAGACTTACGATACTGTCGGATGCAGCAGGGGCATCTATGACCGGTTAAGATATGGCTTGGCCGCATCGAAAAGGTTCTTCCACATGTCTTGTGTAAAAACATTGTTTCCGCCAGACGGGTAGTATAGCTGCCAACAAGCTCATACTCATTTCCAACCAGATCATAGAGTTCTTTGCGGAACATGTCTTCATCAGGACAGCGCGGAGAGCAGGCTTTGCAGCAGGGATGCCGGATGAATTTTGCGTAATGAAAAACAAACGTATGTCCACAGTCCTCACTAAGAATAGTGGCATCTTTATCGGTTCCAGAAAAAGACAGTAACCTGAAGTTGCCTGCTTCCCGAACCTGTTTATCAGCATCTGAAAGCAATAATGTGTGTGTACACGCACATTTCGCTCCGTAATAGAGATATTTTGAAGCCGATACTTCAAGCAGCTGTCCGCAGGAGTGTTCTAATGCAACCTTATAACGTAGACCACGATATCCTTTTTTGATGCGATATTCGCCACGTCCTTTGTGTGCAACAATCTGTTCAAAGAAATCCTGGTCAGATAATTGTGCGTCACACCTCGGACATAGCCAGCCTTCCCGGATGCTGTTTTCTGTGGTGTAGAATGAATGACCGCATGCTTTGTGCCTTAAGTGGATTACTCCAAAGGAAGTTCTGTTAAGAAGATCGTATTCTTCAGGGGAGACCTCTTCTAAATCGTATGACTCTGAGACTTTTGCGAGATAATCCATCAGGAGGTCTGCACTAGGAAAGACTGTCCCGAACAGCATTGTGAGAATGTGCATGGGAACCCCGGGCATATAACTGTTAAGTGACGAAGAAAGCCTTGCAGCGGAATAATCATCAATACCGTATTCTGAGAGAATATCACTAAGGTATTTATAAATCGGAACAGATGTCATATCTCTGACGCGTTTTACAAGTGCCTGCTTGGAGGCTCTGTAGTCAGCCTTTATCCACTTTTTAAGAAGAGCAATAAAGAGCTCCTGATAAGCTGCCTGAGCTTCGTATGAAACTAGTGGGATAACCTCAGAGTTATCATGAAAGTTTCTTAATATGGTTTTGTGAAAGGGACAGTAATAGATTCCCGGTACATTATGTATGCGGTGAAGGTAATTGTCCTGTTTCATACATTCGGGACAGTAATGAAGCTGTGGAGTTAAAAGATTTACTTTGTCACTGCCAAAACGTTTACATCCGTTAAATGCTTTTCTGATATGCCGGTCCTGCATGGATGCAGGCAGCAGTGGCCAGAGTGCAGGGATAACAGTTGTCTGCGCTAATTGTTCGATAGGATCCATAATGTTGATTTTGTCAGCCAGAGCCTTAGTGTCCAGACAAAAGTCATTTGTATGCTGCAGACCGTTGTCAGTAGAGACAAAAGCCGTAAGAAAATCAGTTTCATTTGGAAATCCATTTGCAAATGCAAGCCTCATAACATATGAAATAGATAATTCATCGTCGAGAGGGGAAAATCTGTTTGAAATACGCATATATACTCCTTTCTTAGTTTTTTGCATTCATCAGGTATATGTCATAATCAGAATGGTAGTTTGCTTCTTCACGCGTAAAATCCTGACGCTTTGCGCCTGCTTTTTACAATTAATGCGTTTTGAAAATGCACATAAGCCTGCTTGTTTACTTATAAATAACTTATAATTAATAAACATGCAATTATTGCGTTTATTATTATTTGCTTATTAACTGCGCTCTCTCATTACATGTTATAATGTAGTGGTTACTGCTACTAACCACTACAAAAAATACATGAAAGGAGGTTCGCCTATGAAAAAATGGTGGTTTTTCCGAGATACAAAAGACGCAAGAATAGATGAGCAACGCAAAATTGCCGAACAACTTGTGCCTGATCGGCGCCACTGGCTTGGTGGCGAACCTCAAGCAATACCAGGATTTAGATTTAGTAGAGACCTGACCGAGCTTATATATTCCGATACGGAAGAACGGCTACATAAACCTTCTGCAGATAGGCCTATTAAAAAAGGGGATATCGTGCATGTATCCCGTCTGTACGTGCTTGCTAGTGAAATTCCAGCAATACAGGGGGTTATCCGTACGTGCCACTCCAGTGGGGTGGATCTGCGGATTACGTCGATAAACTATCAGGACAATAATGAACACTCTGATTTTGCTTTACTTAACAGCGTTTTAAATCAGATATCCGCTCACAGGAAACGCCGTAATACGCAAAAACCTAACTCTGAAAAAAGAAAACCCGGCAGACCTTCACGGAACGTACACTACTGGACACTCACTCAAGATGGCCGAAATGTGGTTCAGGATTATGTGAATGGGCTGATTCCGTTTAACAACGCCAGAGCAAAACTTACAAATAAAACTCCTGACAGACATTCTGTCGGTGAAAAGATGTTTCAACGTATCGTCCGTGAGTACAGGTCTGAAAAAGACTAACCAACAGGATATCTTAGGACTGTCTTTTGTCGTTATATGTTGCAAATTGTCCCTAAATATAGGGATAAAATTGTCCCTGAATGGTGTTGTACCTATAATATGTCAGAAAAATCAGTGAATTTTATTTTCTCATACAACCTATGGGCTTTAATCTCGAATTTCCCAAAGTTTATAGGACTTGACGGATTTGCAACTTCGAATTGTTGTTACATATTGTATAGTGTGAAAGCTTTTGGAAAAAGCCCGATGCTTTATGAACTGAGCTGCTATATCAGAAAGAAAATTTAGTGAAAGACACGTCTGTGATGGGCGTGTCCTTTTTTTGTATGATGAAAATCTGAAAGAGAATTGCTTTTTCTTTAATTACTGTAATTACTATTTTACTTGTGCTAAAATGAGGGTTAGGTAGTGAAACCAATACAAAATATAATTATATTATAAATACTTATAACTTTTTAATATTAGGAGAATATGCGAATGGACTGGAAAGATTTATTAGACGACATTTCGAACGTAGTTAAAGAAGCGGGAGAAAAAATTGACGCAAAAGCAAAAGACAATAATATAGACTTAAGCAGATTGAAAGAAGTTAATATTAATAAAGTGAAAGAGGTAAATCTGGGTAAGTTGAAGGATGTTGATTTAAACAAGATAAAAGAAGCAAGCCTTGGCAAATTAAAAGAAGTAGACTATGAAAAACTGAAAACTATTGGATTATCAAAGCTTGAACAAGTCAATTTGAGTGGAATAGCAGAAACAGTATCAAATCTTGGTCAGCGTATGACATTTGGATATCAGGAAATAACAAGAGAAGAGCATCTTCGCGTATTAAAACCGCTGTTAAAAGAAGTTGAGGAAGCAGCAAGAAGAGTCGATTCAACGATTCCGGAAGGTGTTCGGGTTTATGTTAAATATACCGATACTCAGAATATCGAAAAGAAGGTTAACCTGAGCAATAAAAAACCCGTAGATATTATCAGGGCGTTAAATGAAAATACGCTGGGAATAACAGATACATTCTTTACGCTTCCTGTAAATGCTCAAAAAGCCGTTCTGGGAATTGGTTTTGGAAAACTTGTATATTTTCTAAATGGAAAAGTATTTAAAAACGAATCTTTATCCGATGAATTCTGCTTTAATATTGGGTATGGAAATGAGCTATGTGAATACCTGGATACACTTTTGGGGCCAAGAAAAGAAATTGACGCTCGAATTGGCAATCTACAGAAAATGGGATGCGATTATAAAATGAAGAGCATGGATGAAAATGATAATTCATCTGATTCAGAAGATGAAGAAAACAACGAACAGACGCCAGTTTTTATTAATGTGACAAATGCGGCAGAAGACAGCTATGATGATACAGCCGACAACAAAGAAGAACCTGTTACGGCAATAGTGAATGAGTCTCTTAATACACAGGATGCAAAAAAGACTTGTGCATCTTGTCATGAAGTAATTCCTGCCGGGGCGAAATTTTGCCCATATTGTGGCAATAGAACTGAATAAAAAATAGAGCAGATAGAAGGAGGAAGCGTTAAGTGATGGAACAGGCAAAGATACAATCAGATCCATTCAAGGAGAAATTTATATTCTTCTGTAATGGAAGTAAGATGACGGGAAAGACAGATTTTCAGGATTATGAAAATTCATCGCTCTTGGATTGGGCGGATGAGATATCTGAAAAAATAGGGACAGCAATATATGATGATTTCAATCTGTCAGTTTGTGGGGAATATTTTGAAAAGGAATTTTTGGAAGGCATAATATCTGTTTATGCATCCGAAGATGCCGCTTATAAATGCCTTTCATTAAGGAAAGAAAACCATAATAATCATATAGATACTAATGATAGGTTAAGATCTCTTCAGGGCTTAGCAGAAAAATATAATATCAGTACAGAACCGTTTTATAAGCTGCAAGTGTTCTGCAAAAACAAGGACTTTGTCGAAAGTAATGCTGCGTATGTAGCGGTCGATACTCCTGAAAAAGCTTTTTGTATTGTTGACGATGATATTTCTGCTCTGGCTGCATACAGAAAAAGCACTGCGCGTATTATTCTCAGCACGTCGGAAAGCAATAAGGCTGAATGTATCGGGAAAAATGCTGACGGTAAAAAGCAATATGTCTGGAAGGTGCCAGCAATACGAAAAACTGAAATATTTAACAGCATTGTTGATTACTTCTGTGTCATCAAACAAATTAGAACAATTGCAGATAAAATTAGTTCAGCTTACTCGATACTTGATAAACAGGATCAGCTTTTATTTACATCATGCATTTCAGTTGAACCAGTTTATTATGCAGCAGATATCCCAGAACTTAAAATACGTGATACATACAAACCAGAAGTCTATTTGTATCCAGATAAAACTGCAGATGTTCCATTTCAGATGGATTCAGACAATACAGCTATACTAGAAATCAGAGATAATGTATTGGCTCCAAAGAGCGCGGGTACAGCGAATGTTATTTTTTATACAGTGATAAATGGTGAAAAAACGATATTTGATAGCAAACCGGTACATGTATCGGATATCTGCATAGAAAGCATAACTATAAAGCCGCATAGGCTTGAATTGGATGTAAATGAAAAGAAATCGATCAGCATCGCAATTTCTCCACGCAATGTATCTGATTCCCGAATCACATATACGTGTTCAGATTCCGATGTCGCATCACTAGAAGCAAAAAGCGACGGTACTTTTGTAATAACTGCAAATAAAGTTGGTTCCTGCACATTTGAATTTAAGGCTGTAAAAACAGGAGTTGTCGGCAAATGCATAGTTGAAGTTGCCAGTACATTTTCAAAAAGGACTTCTGACAGCATGGAATATTACAGAAAAGGGCTTTTAGCATTCGTGGTATCTGTAATATCAGGATTTATTACAGTTTTAATAAATCCTTTTGGATTCGTGTTTTTTATAGCAGCTGGTATTTGCGCCTATAACATGTTAAAGGCATTAGCATTAAAACACCTGGAAGAAAATAAATGCAAAAACACATATACTGTACTGGCCATACTTGCGGCTCTTTTCGTGATTGTAAGTATGACTATTTAGCAAGAGGGAAAGATATGGATAATAAAATTGATTTAGTCGCTATCAAAGAAGAACGAGATCTTATGTTAAGAACCGGACTTTCCATAGCAGACAAGTTTATAAACAAAAAATATCTAATCGATTTGTCCGATTCGGAAGTGATGGAACTTCCCGATTATGAAGAAGAAAAACGTCTGATTCGACTTTTTAGACTGGACAAGCTTATCTATGATGAAAACGAAAATATCAATGATAAGCTGATATCTGTGTATAGTGCTCTGCAGGAAATCAACAGCACTGTTTTTCTGCTTGTTGAAGGAACAGCTGATTCAACGTCATTTTACATTGGGGTAAAAGAGAAAAATAATATAACTATAGCCGATAAGGTTCTTGAAAAAAGTTTTATTGGCAATTTTCCGGGAAGTACACTTACTCGAATCAACAAAGCATCTGAAATACGAAGAATAGTAGACAATATCGGTCGTACGGAAAATAACGATCTGTGCAAGAATGTTTCCAGCATAACAGTCGTGCCAGCTTCAAGAGACGAAGACAAGGAAAAATTTGTCCAGGGCCTTGAAAAGTATATTGATACCATGCAGGGGCAGATATATAATGCGTTATTTATCGCAGAACCGGTAAATAAGGAACAGCTGGAAGAACGTAAAAAAGGGCTTGAAGAACTATATTCCAGTCTTTCGCCGCTTGCAAAGGTATCACTTGCATATGGAGAGAATGAGAATTCTTCTGTTTCAAAAAGCGTGTTTGATAATTTTTCAACATCAGTCAATGAAAGTGTCTCAAAAACCGTTGGGTTCTCATCCAATGGTAATTTTGGTATGAATAGTGGTTCCAACACAAGTGGAGGACTAAACCTTTTTGGTTTTGGTCTTAATGGCGGCAGTTCAAGCGGATCCAGTCTTGGATTGAGCGGTGGCCCATCATTTTCGAAAACAACTTCCAAAGGAATTACGGATACTGTAGGGCATGGATCCTCTTATGCTGATACAGCTTCAACCGGTTCTTCAAACACAATGACAATCGAGCAGGAAAATAAAGCAATAACTAATATGCTTGACAAGATCGATGAGCAGTTGGAGAGAATCAAATCCTGTGAAGCATTCGGAATCTGGGAATGTGCTGGATATTTCGTGGCAGAAAGCATAGAAACATCTGCAATGGCCGCAAGTACGTTCAAGGCGCTGATGATTGGAGATGATACGGATGTTGAAAACTCATACTTTAATATCTGGAGTTCGGAAAATAAATCAGGTAATACAAAGAAGGTGCTGGAATACTTAACATGCGGCAGACATCCAGTCATAGAAATAGAACCGCCACAGGAAATGGAAAATCTGTATGCCAAACAGTATGTAACTCCTGGAAATTATATCAGTGGTAAGGAACTGCCTTTATTTTTGGGAGTTCCACACAAGTCAATATCAGGACTTGCAATTAGTTCCGTAGCTTCGTTTGGAAGGAATGTTATTGTACAAAGCAGAACGAAAGAATCAAAGAAGATCAGAATTGGAAGCATACACCATATGGGAGAGACAGAAAAAACAGAGGTCAAATTAGACCTGGACAGTTTTTCGTCTCACTGCTTTATTACCGGTTCTACGGGGTCAGGTAAATCGAATACGGTTTATGGACTGCTGGAAAAATTCATGGAAAACGATATTCCATTTTTAATTGTTGAACCGGCAAAAGGGGAATATAAAGATGTTTTTGGTGCAGTCGAAAACATCAACATTTTTACAACAAACTCTCTGATAGGACAGATGCTTAAATTAAACCCTTTCCGTTTTGATCCGGGGATTCATATTCTTGAACACCTGGACAGACTGATAGAGATTTTTAATGCGTGCTGGGAAATGTATGCTGCTATGCCTGCTATTTTAAAAGACGCGGTAGAAAAAAGCTACATCGAAAAAGGCTGGGATCTTTTAAATTCCATTTATTTAGGTGAAGGAGAGCCTGTATATCCAACATTCAGTGATTTAATGCAGGTTTTACCTAAAGTAATCAATGAATCCAGTTATTCTGCTGATACCAAGGGGGATTATACTGGCGCTCTGGTAACCAGAGTAACATCACTGACTAATGGTATATCAGGCCAGATTTTCTGTGATTCCTATGATATTCCGGACAGCACATTTTTTGATGAAAATACAATAGTAGATTTAAGCCGTGTTGGTTCTACGGAAACAAAGTCATTGATCATGGGAATTCTTGTCCTGAAGCTTTCAGAATATCGAATGGCAAATGCAAATGAATCGAATTCAAAACTTAGACACATTACCGTGCTTGAAGAAGCCCATAACCTTCTGAAAAAAGTTGATTCCTCTACAGCAGGTGGAAATGTTGTGAAGAAATCTGTTGAAATGATCTGCAACAGTATTGCAGAAATGCGTACGTATGGAGAAGGATTTGTAATTGTTGACCAGTCCCCAACAGCAGTAGATATTGCTGCAATAAAAAATACGAATACAAAGATTATTATGCGTCTTCCAGAAAAGACAGACTGCCAGACAGCCGGGAATGCTGTCGGTCTTAACGATAAGCAGATTGCTGAATTGTCCAAACTTCCAACAGGAATTGCAGTTGTAATGCAGAACAACTGGCTTGAAGCAGTTCTTACTCATATTGATGCATACTCAAACAAATACGAGAAAAAGATAAATCCGGTATTATTTGATGAATTAAGGATACTTCGAGGAAACGTAATTGAAGAACTGATGAACCAGTACATCAGAGATAAAGAAATCAGCCTTGAGCATATGTATGACGTAATTGAAAATACCAAGATTGGTTCATTGAAGAAAAAAGAAATGAAGTGCTGTATGAAATATACGCTGTCCCGTCTCGAAAAAGGGAGAGATATTGAATTTTTTACAACTTCTCTTTTAAACATTTCCTGCACGAAAAATCTAATAAAAACTCTGGAATCAAAAATAAAGAAAAATGATCAGCCTGATGAGTATGAGATAAGAGAGTGGAAGAACAGCTTTAGAAAAGAACTTGAAAAATATATTTTACTTCCTCCGGCATACAATAATTCAATTATTCCATATCTGGTTCATGCTCAGAATGTGGAGCAGAACGGGATTGATTATGTAGCTGTGGAACGCAAGCTCATAGAAAAAATGAATAAACCGTTTTAGATTATAATAAGCTGTTTATAAATTAAATGAATTTCATGGAAGATATGCTGCTATAGAAATTTAGCGCAAATATCTGACTAATAAAATGAAAGGAAAATGAGAATATGATTAGTAGAATTATAGGGAAAGCAAAAGAAACTGCTAAATTTATAAGTAACAATCGAAAAATGTTTGACCCACGAAAAAACATTGATAAACAGACTATTCTTTATCTAATAGTAGGGATTTCGTGGTTTCTTCCAGTTTATGTAGATGATGGGAAAGCTTTCCATATGCATGTAACTGCAATGGGCGGTATCTTGCCTTCCAATTATCCTTTGCCAGGAATTTTGAAATGGGTATTATTTTTTGCTTTGTTGATTTTGTATCTTTTTGTTTTTATTTCTCCACTCTTATTGTACATAAATCACGTATTAGAAAAGCAAGAAAATTCAGGCCAATATGCAAAAAACAACGTGATTATTTGTCTTGTTTACATGGGCTTTTATCAATATATTCTTGCGAGAAATGAAAATACAACTATTATTACTGTTGTTGTAATAACTATTTTGATTTATTGTACTATTTTAAACTTTTCTATTGCAGAAAAAAACGGTGTTATCATATGGAACAGCAAAGCGAAAAAAGCAAATATTGATTTATATGAAAAAGGCAAAAAACCAGTTATTATTTTATCTCTTTTTTTAATAGTTGCATTTATTGTTTTGCCTGTATGTAGTTCTGAGGGAAATGTAAGCTACTCGTTTTTTAATGTATCTGGTCCGCCAGAATATGCTAAAACTAACATATCTTTACTTAAATTAGCTAAAGGGTTTGAATATACCCTTCGTTATGAAGGCCTTTTTGAAACTACAGAAAGGACAGTGAGCCTATTTGGGATTCCAATTGTGTTTTCCCTATTGGTTATTCCTATTGCGATTTTAATAATTCATTACCACAACACTCGCAAACAACGTCCAAACATGCACTTGCTAAATCTTAATGTGTTGTTGTCTGCTATTTATTTAACTTTATTATCATCTGAATTTATAGGATTGATCATCTATCATAGTTCTGATATGACAATCTATTTCTTTTCGATGTTGATAATGGTTATTGCTGCCGTGCTTTTAGTCAAGGAATGTAAAAAGATTGCATCTGTAGATTTTGCTCAGTTTGAACCATTATCAAATGCAGGCAAAGTTGCATCTGATAAAGTTACAGAAACTACTGAAGTAATTAATCAAAACTTCGGAAAAGACTTACGCGAAGAAAGTGAAGCAAAGGAATCTTCTCAGAAGCCGAAACAAAGATTCTGTACTAATTGTGGCGCTGAAATCATGGAAGGAAGCAAATTCTGTACAGAATGTGGTATGCCGATAGAAAATGATAAAAACGAGTAATTATACGAGGAATATGACATGGGAATAGAAAATAATACGCGTGAGATAGAAGTACAAAACCAGGAACTCCAGCGTGCCAATAGAGAACAGATAGAACAGGCAAACCAGGAACACGAAGAGCTTGGCAAAGTTTTAGATGGATTAGACACACTGGATAATGAGGCGGAGCTTGATGAAATAAGCGGAAATGAAGACATAAGTGAACAGGATGATGCAGCATCACAACTGGATAATAATGATAAAATTGAAGACGAAACTTCTGAACAGCTTGAAACTATAAACAACCCGGTTTATAATGAGGTAGAAAACAATGGTTTCAGTATTAACGATGTAAATCAGGCTGTTGATGCTAAAGAGGCATATGAAGCAGAAATTCGTGATATGAGCCAGGATGAATATCATGACCAGAAGGAACTCGACAAGCGTGTTGAGGAAAATGGCAGTGAGCCGAATATGACAGAGCCTTCGGTATTAGGTAATGACTTGCATCAAGGAGATGTATCGAATAAAGAAACAGACAATCGTTCTCGATTAAATGAACCAGAACAGGATGCTGTTGATACGGAAAGGTCTACAGAAGAAATTCCAGGTAATGATGAGATAGATGATCCGCTTTCGGATGTATCAACAGTAGATGAATCAAACGTTCAAGAAGTTAAACTTTCAGAACTTCCAGATAACGTTCAGGAATCTTATCGCAAATACGAGTCAGACGCAGAGAATCTAGAGGATGTAGAGGATACTGAGTCAGATACCGAGAATCCAAAGGGTGCAGAAGATACTGAATCAGACATTGATAATCCAGATGCTGGCAAATTGAGTCCAGAGGATAGAGAAAAGCTAGACGGTTGGAAATATCGACCAGATGATCAGTTGTATTTAGATAATAAAGAAGTTTTTGATAATCCAAAGTATTATAATCAAGAAACTGGAGAAATTAATTGGCCACCAAACGATGGTGTGGTTGAAGGTACATCGAAGAATGTAACTCTGGAACCAGGAACTAAAATCGATAGATATGGTGCAGATGATGGATATTATACGGCTCCAATTGACACCCCATATGAAGAGAGAGCTGTAGCTCCTGGCACAGATCAAAAGCCTTATAGTCAGTTTGAGGTTGTAAAGCCAATAGAAGCTGTCGAGCAAGGAGAGGTAGCTCCTTGGTTTGATCAGCCAGGTGGAGGCACTCAGTATTTGATGCCAGAGTCGATAGAAGATCTTATAGATGAAGGTTATTTAAGGAGGATATAATCTATGACAGTAAATGAATTAGAAAAAATTTTGATTCAAAAGGATGTTCCACAAAATATGTATTCGATACTAGTGGGAGGATTTCCTAATGAAGCATTTTGTTTAGTAAAGAGTGACTCAGCGTGGGAAGTTTATTACAGCGAAAGAGGACAAAAAAGAGGTGCGAAGAAATTTAGCTCAGAGTCTGAGGCTTGTGAATATATGAATAAAAAATTGGATAAATATGCGAGAGCATAATAGTAAAATCCAAGAAGGGATCTAAGTGTTATTGCTAGAATGTTTTTAGGTCTATAATACTGTTTATGTTTTTGTGAAATGTATACAACGTATATAAAATGACTCTAAGTTAGCAGCAATCAACAAATTAACATCTTCTTGCATTAAAAAATCACAAAAATCGGAAAAACGCATAATTGGGAACCTAGACCTTCAGAAAAAGAAATTCTGGAGGTCTATTTTATGCGTATCGAAGAAATGAAGAATGTTGATATCAAAACCGTGGATCCTGAGAGCTTGGTGAGCGTCAATTTTCTGACATATACTACTTGTATTAAAAAATGCGAGGTTATTAAAATGAGATTGCTTAACATTCCAAAGATGTATAAAGAAGAATTGTTGTATTCATATTTGCTCCGCCTGGCTGAGGCAAACGGATTTACAAACCCAAAAGCCTTTTTCAATCATAGAGGAATTTTCCCTGATAAGGACGATACCAAACTCAGATTAGACTCCTTAGAAGATATCAGTTTTCTACTTCCGCGATTATCATCATATTATACCGGAGCAGAAATTATTGCTAACCACACAGTGTTGCCAGTATATCTGTCATTTATGAGTAAGGTGAAGCAGTACCTGACTGTTAATGCGATGGTACGTAAGAAACGTGACTATCCAAACATTGTAGGACATATTATGGCAGGATATATTGATGATGTTTATGTGTGTCCGGATTGTCTAAAAGAAGGACATTATTTAAGGCGTGGACATCATCTGTATGGTGTAAAAATATGTCATAAACACAGAACGCCGCTTATGAAAATAATAAGAGACAGGAAAGGAATGGCTGAACGGTTCGAACCGGTTACCGGTTTTGATTTAGAGGAGCAGGTCAAATATGCTAAGTTTGCGGATGAACTGCTAAAGGCTAATATCAGCACGGATCTTTATACTGTAAGACAGGCATTAGGTGCAAAAGCGAAAGAAGAGCCTGATCTTGAGGATAGATATCTTTGTATTATGACGAAACTTGGTTTTGAAAATCCAGAGGCATTAGCTTCTCGCATGTATAAAGAATCTACAATGATGAGGAATATCATTCTGGGAGAACGTTTCAATATCCTTATGTGTTGCGCATATGCTCTGTTCGGAGATGTTGAATCTTACCGGGAAGCAGTAGAAAAGCAGGGGAAGTATATCGTTCCAGAAGGATATACGGTTGTCGATAAAAGAGGCGTGATTCTTGAACTGAAACATAAAGCGTGTGGAACAACATTTGCTGCAACTGCATACGGGATAGAATCTGGATGGTCATGTCCCTGTTGCATAGAAAAGGATGAAGGGGAAATCTTTGATAAGATGATCCGGATTTCATCGAACGGCAGGTTTACAACAAATGCAAAACTTACCGGATGGAAGGATAAAATGGAATTCTTCGATTACAGGAGGGGAGAAAGCTTTGTGAATACTCCGTATCAGGTACTGAAGATGGTTCCGGATGATATCAGAAACGGTACCTGCGAGACAACCCCGTTTGATGAGGTTGCAGCTAAGGTGCGAAGCTATGGTCCGTTTACGCTTTCTTCCTATACAAACGGCATTGAGGATGTAGTAATCACACATGACACCTGCGGGCATGAGTTTAGTGAACGCATCCATGCGTTTTACAAAAAGCCCAGATGCCCGGTATGCAAAATACGTCAGGATAAATGGCTGCTGCGTTTCGTGGAGGAAAGAACTTCCAGGCAATACAGCTTATTAGGCTTTCATAATGATGAAGCGGAATTATTGGATATGAATACGCGTGAAGTATTCCATATTGATAAGAAGAACCTTCTGAAAAGCCTGGGAAGTGGCGTATCAACGAACACACTGCCAGTAACGAAGTATAACGAAGTGAGTCTGGATGGCTATGATTCTATGCATGCAAAAGTTGCAGTCTATCTTTTTACTCATTATCAGGAGAATGAGGATATCGACATCACAAAGCAGCAGATTGAAAATATTGATATTGAGCAACTGAAGATAATCTTTATGATCCTGAAAAAGAGAGGATATCTTGTTTCAAGAAGAATAGGTATCTATAGATTGAATATCTCTTTGGAAAAGCTGAAGCAGAAAACGGCAAAATCTGTGATACGAGAGTATATCAGTGAAACATATAAAATTGGTGATACATTTACTCTTAAGGAACTTCTGGGAAAAGAAGATATCAAATACAGAGCATTTGCAAGAGCACTTGGTGTTATGAGAGATAACGGCGAGATTGATATAGTAAAGCCTGGTGTTTATAAGATAAAAGCATTTGCAGTTGAATATTTCTGATACACATTCAGGGCTCTGTTTTTAGAAAGCATATTTACAATTGTAGATTATGTTGTTATATTTGTGTAAAAGAAAGGACTTAACGAGAATTAGAGTTGAAGGTTAACAACTGCTGAGTATCATAGTTTTTAGGTGATTTTAGTTCTAAAAAAGGATTTGTTTCTAATACTTGTTGAACAACTTTATTGATATCATCAATGTTGTCAGTAAGGAAATCTAACGATTTTAATAGTTTTTGATTTAATTTTAATGTTTGTTTCAATGTTTGAATATATTGCATTTTTTGTTTCATATTCATCACCTCTCACTATATTATATAGCAAAATTCGTGCCAATTAATGTATAAATATTTATTAGAAAAGTATAACGAATCACTATTGTTGCACACAAGTTTTATTTGTTTTATCATGAATGACGAGGTGATTTCATTGGAAGACAAAATAATGTTGTTGATTAATGGAAGAATGGATCAAAATTCATATGAAGAATGTCAATCTATCCAATTATCAAAAGAATTAAAACTAAGTAGAAATCAAGTGACGAGATTATTAAATGAACTATTTAATGACAAGAAGCTTATTAAAATCAAAACAAGCCCTGTTTTATATCTTTCAAGAGGTTCTCTTGAAAGTAAGTATAAGAAGAAGCTCTCATCAGATGAATACAAATCATTAGATGAATTGGAAGCTGAATTAAACAATCAGACAGAATTAAAGAACTTTGAAAAGCTTATTGGGTCTAATGAAAGCATGTATCAGATTGTAGAGAAGATTAAGGCAACAGTATCTTACCCACCAGTAGGATTACCTATGTTGTTTTATGGACCAACTGGTACGGGTAAATCATTTATGGCTAAACTTACGTATGAATATTGTGTAGACACAGGCTTAATTGATGCATCTAAGAATTTTGTACAGGTGAACTGTTCAGAGTATGCCAATAACCCAGAGCTACTCACAGCAAATCTGTTTGGCTATAAAAAAGGTGCTTTTACAGGTGCAGATAGTGATAACTTAGGTTTATTACATTTTGCGGATGGTGGAGTATTATTCTTAGACGAAGTGCATTGTTTAAATGCTGAATGTCAGGAAAAATTATTCCTTTATATGGACCAGGGAATCTATCACTTAGTAGGTGATAATAATAAGTGGTATAAATCTAAATGTAGAATTATATTTGCGACAACAGAAGTGCCACAAAAAGCATTATTAAAAACATTCCTCAGACGTATTCCAGTTATTCTTACAATTCCATCTCTTGCCCAAAGAGGAGAAAATGAAAAGCTAGAACTCATGTATAGCTTTTTGAAGAACGAAGAGAAACGTGTGAACAAAACAATTCTTATTTCATCTAACGTTTATGAGTTGTTACTGAATCACACATTTGTAGGTAATATTGGTGAACTGACTAATACTATTCAGGCAAGCTGTGTGAGTGCATTATATAAAAGTAATTCAGATACATTAGAAATACATGCGTATGATTTGCCTGACAGTATTAGAAATAGTATAGATGTTTCCTCTATGATTATGAAGAAGCATAAACTTGTGTCTCTTAACACACTTCTTCCTGTATCAGATCAGGGAATCATTAAAGATTTTTATCAATCATTAATTAATCTTAAAAGAGATCAGTCATTTTCAGTAAATGCACAGAATACTGTAGATAGATATTTTGAGAAGCTTATATTTAATGATAATCGTGCAGATTCAATTGATTATCTTACAAACTATCTAGAAAAGATATTTAATAATATCACTGAACATTACGGCTTTAGGACTTCACATAATGAGTTGATTGCACTTGCGACATATGTCTCAGAATTCTCTAAGAATACATATCTCACAAATAATTGGATCAATGAGAATTATGATGAAGTAAAAAACTTAAAGAAATATCTAAAACTTGAATTTCATCGTGAATATGAAATAGGACAGGAAGTTTCTCATTACTTAAAGAATAATATGAACCAGGATATTGATGAGTTTGTAGAATGTATTATCTGTATTTGTATGATTAAGTATTTTGCACATTCTGGTGAAGATCTCACAATTGCGGTTATTATTGCGCATGGTTATTTAACTGCAAGTTCTATTGCGGAAGCAGCCAATAGAATGTTGAATAGTTATATATTTGATGCGATTGATATGCCATTAGACGTGGATGTACAAACTATTACAAGAAAGATCAATGATTACATTGCACATGTTGGTAATATCTCAAAACTTTATTTATTAGTTGATATGGGTTCTCTTGAAGAAATATATCAGGGATTAGATACAAGTAATGCAGATATTGCCTTAGTAAACAATATTAATACTAAATGTGCGTTAGAAATAGGACAGGGAATTAAACTCAATAAAACAGTGACTGAAGTAATTGATTCTATTCTTAAGGAAAACATCTATAAAACGCATATAGAACTTAAGAAAAAGAAAGACCCTATTGTAATCTGTTCTTGTGCATCAGGAGTTGGTACAGCGAATAAGATCAAAGAAATCTTATTCAATTCTTTACCTGAAGATTCTAATTTAAAGATTATTACTTATGATTATCCTGCTTTAATACGTAAACAGGTCTATGATCAGTTAATGAATGATTATGAGGTTGTATGTGTCATTGGAACACTTGATCCAAATATTGAATCTATGAAATATATAGGTATACAGGAATTGATTATTAATGAGGGTCAGAATGCGATAGAAGTATATTTTGGAAAGTATATGACTCAAGCTCAGATGGAGGTATTCGAAAAGAATATCTTACGTAATTTCACATTATCCAATGTTATGAATAACTTAACTATATTAAATCCAGATAAACTACTAGAACATGTAGCGAAAGCAATTGATCATCTACAGAATATCTTACATAAGAGATTTAAGAATAGAACATGCTTTGGATTATATGTTCATATCTGTTGTCTTGTAGAAAGATTAGTTACAAGACAAGCTATTTCAAACTTTACTGATCAAGACTTTAAAGAAAAGCATCAAGAGTTTATAGACCAAGTAAATATCTCAATGAAAGAAGTTAAGACATACTACAATGTTGAGATTCCAGATGAAGAAATAGAATATATATACAACTATATTATTAATGATTAGTGTGCTATTAATTGGCACACTTTTTGCTTGTTTAAAAGTGGAAGCTAGTTGTACAGATCAAGTGCAAAGATCTATAA
>NZ_FR898858.1:0-8806 GCF_000437715.1 Catenibacterium sp. CAG:290 | reverse complement strand
CTATAGAAAGAAGATACATCTAGAAGGGAATAGTACTCATATGAAAGAAAATCATAATAAAGATAACATATTATTTTATTTCGTATTATTCAGTTTCATTGTTTCAATATTATTAGGGCTTGTAATACTTATTACAGATTTCATGAAAGGTCCAATACCTAATTATCTAAAGTATGGATTTAAGACTGCAGAAGTTGCAAAAATATATCAAAAAGAATATGTACCAGAAATACAAGAATATATTCAAACAACTGATCTTCCAGATGTAACTATTAAAGTAGATCATTGTTCATATGCTGAATACAATAAAGCATATGGTGTACCTGTATATCAACTAGACTTCACTTATTCAAGTCATAAAGTTGATGATTATTATGAATCAGCTATTGACTCTAAACGTGGTGCAAAAGACTTATTCTACAAGATACTAGAAGTAAATACGAATAAGAATTGTTATGAGAATGAATCTAATATATTTTGGGATGGTGAACCTTTTGAATCAGAAGGAAGAATGGTGTTATTCCAAGAAGATGATAGATTCATAATGAAATTATCTGGTGACAAGCATAATTATGAAATAGAAAATCAACAGTATTATGATAAGCTCACTATTGATGGTGAAATAGTATATGAACTAAAAAAAACTGGACCAAGCACTTACACTCCATCAAAACTTAAGAAGGAATACAATAGTTATGAATCAAGTGAATCATCTAGTAGTTATAATGATGGCTATAATTCAGCAGTAGATGATGGCGATTATGATCATGATAGATACCATACTGATCCTTCTTATAGACAAGGTGTAGATGATGGTTTTGATGAAACAGGAGAAGATTATTAAGGGGTGATTTATATGTATGAAAAATTAACCAAATATTTAGATGAGTTCACAGGAACAGAATTTGGTACATGGATTTTTGATAATAAGAATGATGGAACACCAGAACATCCAGCTCAGATGCCTTTTCTAAGCTATTCAAGTGTTATTATGCATTTTATCGAGGATGTTCATTCTTTCGTGTATGAGTGCGAAGAGATAGGATTATATAATTATAAGAAAGTTCTTGAAGAAAATGGCATCGAATGGGGTATGGAATCAATGGCTAAAACAGAGGTTGATAACTTAGATGCTAAATGTGTTATTGCCTTGATTTTTGGTGTTATCCGCGCAGAAAGATTTTGTGATGGGGCAATACTCGCATTCTTAAAAGATGGTACGATTATACGATGGCTTGAAAGACTTAAAACATTGGATGCAGATGGCAAGAATATTGCTGCAAAATAAATAGAGGAAGCTGTGAAGAATATATCAATGAATATGGAAAATTAGAATAAGATATTGATGTATAAGAACATAAAACGTTTTTAAGGAGGTTTGTATGGTTGATTTAATATTATTGCCATCTAGTTATTTTAATGCTTCAAAGGTGGATGAAGATTTACAAGCTGAATATGATGCAGTAAAAGCAACAGGATTATTTGATGTGATACTATTTGGATATGATAAGTGGTTTGAAGAAGATCAATTAGTCATTAAAGATATACCTCAAGTAGAAAGAACTGCAGTATATAGAGGATATATGATGAATCCAGAAAAGTATGAAAGGTTTTATCAACGTCTTCTAGAAAACAATATCCGTTTAATTACAACTCCAAAAGAATATGAGTTAATGCATATTTTCCCCAATGTATATGAACTATTAAAAGAGGATACTGCAAAAATGGAAATATATCCTCTTCATACTCAGATTAATATTGATAGTATTAAACATACTTTTGGTAGATTTATGGTTAAAGACTTTGTTAAATCTGTAAAGGGTACAGAGTTTCCTAAATATTTTGACAAAGATATTACACAGGAAGAATTTGATCAATGGATGGAAGTCTTTTATAAGTATCGTGGTGATTTGTTAACGGGTGGAATATGTATTAAGGAATATCTTAACCTAAAGTATTATGGTGACCACACCAATGAATACAGGGTCTTTTATATAAACAACAAAATAGCAACTATCACTAGAAATTCAGGACAATCTATAAATGCATTATTACCACCTCAACAATTATTAGAAAAGTATAGTCATCTGGAAAGTGGATATTATACTGTTGACTATGCTGAATTAGAAGATGGTTCATGGAAAATTATTGAAGCAGGTGATGGTCAAGTCTCAGGCTTAGCAGAGCATCAAGATTATGAGCAATATTTCAAAGTACTCTATGAATACTTAAATGAATAGAATCTTACTCAAAGAAAAAACTCACGACAATAAATCGTGAGTTTTCTTCCGCACCGAGTGCCATTTACATATGTCATTCTATGTGAAAGTTAATAAAAAATCAATTCAGATTATCAAAAAGACATATTCTTTCACCATATGTTTAAATACCAATAGTTATTATATATTATTATTGACTATATGCACTTTACCATGCCACCATCAACATTTAAGGCAACACCAGTAATATAATGTGCTGGTTCACTAGATAAGAATACAGCAGCTGATGCAATTTCTTCAGGTTTAGCATATCTACCCATTGGTATATTTGTCTTAGCAAACCAATCAATAGATTCATCACGACTCATACCAGTAGCACTTGCTAATTGATCACCTAACTGTCCTTCTGCATGCCATAACGGTGTATCTACAGGGCCAGGACACACAGCATTTACATTCACATTAAATGCTGCACAATAATTTGAATAATCTTTAGTAATCATAATATCAGCAGCCTTAATAGTATCATAACTAATTAATCCTCCAGGCTGTTTACCAAAAATAGAAGCTGTATTTACAACACTTCCCCAACCATTTTTCTTAAAATGAGGAATACATAAATTAGTTAATCTCACTGGTGCATACATCATAAGTTCTGCATGTTTTCTGAATGTTTCTTCAGGGAATGTTGCAATATCACCCATTAAAGCTGTTCCTGCATTATTACATAGAACATCAATCTTTCCAAAATGTTCAGCAACATTTTCAATAAAATCTTTGCAGTTCTTTTCGTCTGTAACATCTACTTTTTCAACATACACTTCATTATCTTTTAGTTCTGTCTTTAAAGCATTCAACCCTTCTAGATTTAGATCAGCTAATGCAAGTTTTGCTCCTTCTTTTGCATATGCTTCCGCAATAGCTTTACCAATACCAGAAGCGGCTCCTGTTACGATAACGACTCAATCCTCTTTGTATGTATAATTTATATATATAATTATACTCCTCGATAAAGTGCATATTCTACCAATACAGTATTTTAATAGTAATTTATCAGACGCAAGATAATTTTATAAAAAAATACTTGAATAAGTATATTGAAAGTGCTATCATTTCACATGATGAAAAACGTATAGGATTGTTACTATTGAATTAGGCAAGACCAAAGTAAACCTTCTTTTTTAGAGGGGTACTTTGGTCTTTTTTGTTGGTCCTATATAGAAAAGAAAGGAAAAGGGATAATGAACAAGAAACAAGGTGTTATTGGATTAGTTGCAACTGTCATGATTGCGAATGCTGCATTTGTTGATGTAAGACCAGTCTATGCTGTAGAAAACTTAAATCTTGCTAAAGGATGCACTGTTAATGCAAGTAGTTATGAAGTAAACAGCACATCACCAGACAAAGCAGTAGATGGTGATATCAAGACGCGCTGGGGAACAGCACAGAATAAGGCAGACAATGAATGGATTGAAATTAATCTAGGTGGAGAAAAGACAGTACGTCAGATTAATATCAATTTCGAAAGAACGGATGATGCACAGAATATTCTAGGCTATAAAGTAGAATTAGAAGAAAACGGACAATATAAAGAAGTATATAGAAAGACTACTAAGGCAAAACAGAATGAAATCATTCAGTTAGATAAAGATCATCAATCCACTAAAGTAAAGGTAACTGTACTTTCTGCAGATGGAGGTACAATCAACTGGAAAAATGTCGGAATCAATGAAATTGAAGTCTATAGTAAGATTGTAGAAAAAGCAGATGCTACGCCTAATAAAAACCATATGGCAAACGCTACAGTCACTGCATCAAGTAGTGAAGCTAATACACTTAGTCCGGATAAAGTAAAAGATGGAAGCACAGAAAAAGCAAACCGCTGGGCAAGTGATTATGAAACTCCAACTACTAATATCTGGTTAAATACTAAATTTGCTGGATTGACTCTCGTTAAGGAACTTAAGATTCATTTCTTTGAAAGAGATGTTGCACCAATGCCATCTAACGTAAAGAGCTTTGATATTAAATACAAAGATAAAGATGGTGTAGAAAAACTTGCAAAGAGCTTTACTAATACCAAAAAGGGTGACGGTTATAATAACGAAGTTGTTGTTAAGTTCAATGAACCTATTGAAGCAAAAGAATTAAAGCTTTGTAACTTTGTTGCTGAAGCATCATCATGGAATAACGTAAGTATTGCGGAAATGGAAGTTTATTCTAATGAACAAACAGCACAGACTGCTACTCTAAACTCTGTTGTCTCTTCTATTGAATCTCAGAGTAAGACAATTGAAGCTGATGTGAATACATTAGATATGCCAGCTGTACCAGAAGGATTTACTGTAAGAATCAATGGTGCAGACCTTGAACAGGTCATTGGTGCTGATGGTAAAATTGTACATCCATTAGTTGACAAGAATGTAAAAGTCTCTTATGTAGTTACAGAAACTTCTACAGGAAAAGAAAAGAAGACTGCAGATGTTGACTATGTTGTAAAAGGCATGAATGAACAAGTGACAGGTAAGAATGCGAAACCTACTGTTATTCCAGAAATCCAGGAATGGCATTCAAACTCAACAGAACAGATTTCTGTTAACGCATTAAAGACAGTAACTTATACAGATGATAAGTTAAAAGCTGTTGTAGATGAATTTGTACGTGATTATAAAGATTTCACAGGTATTAACCTCACAGTGAAAAAAGGTGCTTCTCAGGCTCATGCATTCAACTTTGAATTAAAAGCACCAGATACTCTTCTAGGTGATGAAGGATATACAATGGATATCCAGAAAGACCGTATCAATGTTGCTTCTGTTCATACAACAGGTAACATGTATGGTATGCAGACAATCCTTCAGATGTATAAAGAAGACAATGAAGGCTATAAGATTGGTAAAATGCGTGACTATCCTCGTTTCAAGACACGTGGATTCTTATTCGATGTAGCACGTAAACCAGTTTCATTAGACATGATGAAGGAAGTTGCAAGAACAATGCGTTACTATAAGATGAATGACTTACAGACTCATTTATCTGATAACTATATCTTCTTAGAACAGTATGGTAAAGGTGATAATGAAAATGAAGCATTTAAAGCCTATGAAGCATTCCGTCTAGAATCAGGATTATCTAACGATAAAGGTGAAACACCTACTGCAAAAGATTATTCTATCTCTAAGAAGGACTTCAGAGAATTCATTCAGGGTGAAAGAGCCCTTGGTATGAAGGTAGTACCTGAAATTGATGTTCCTGCTCATGCAACTTCATTTACTAAAGTATGGCCAGAATTAATGGTTCAGAACAAGGTATCACCTTTAAATAGAAACAGACCACTTATTGACCATCTTGATGTCTCTAAGAAAGAAACAAAAGATAAGATCAAAGAAATCTTTGATGATTATACAAAAGGTGCTAATCCAGTATTTGATGGAGAAACAACTGTACATATCGGTGCAGATGAATTCTTATCAAACTATACAGCATATCGTGGATTCGTTAATGATTTAGTTCCTCACCTAAAAGAAACAAATACAGTACGTATGTGGGGTGGTTTAACTTGGATCAAAGATAATCCAGTGACTCAGATTAAGAGAGAAGCTATTGATAATGTAGAAATGAACCTTTGGTCAGCTGACTGGGCAGATGGTATTGAAATGTATGATATGGGCTATAAGCTTATTAATACAATTGATGACTTTGGTTACATGGTTCCAAATGGAAACAAAGGACGTGCCAATGCTTATGGTGACTTATTAAACATAAATAGAATCTTCAATCAGTTTGAAGCAAATAAAGTAAGAGTTAAAGGTGGCGCTTATAAGTATGTTCCTGCTGGTGATGATCAGATGTTAGGTGCTGCATTCGCATTATGGAGTGATAACATCGATAAGAGCGCATCAGGTTTAAGTGAATCTGATCTATACTGGCGTTTCTTTGATGCATTACCATTCTATGCAGAAAAGACATGGGCTGCGACTGGTAAGGAAAAAGGCAGTGCAGATGCGCTCGCAAAACTTGCTCAGAATAAGGGAACAGGACCTAATACAAACCCTTATTACAAAGAAAATAAAAAAGGTGAAAACTATGAAAGCTATGACTTCAATAATGGCTTAAAAGATAGTTCTGAAAACAAACGTGATCTTAAAACAGGTAAGAATGCTGAAGTAAAAGACAAGGCATTAGTATTAAAAGATGGCGTAAGTTATGTCACTTCTCCAATTAAGAAGCTTGGAAATGGAAACAAGTTATCATTTGATATTAAGTTAAAGAAACCTGCTAAACCAGGAGATATCCTATTTGAATCAGATGCTGACTATGGAACACATGATATCAGAATCATGGAAGATGGTAAGTTAGGATTCACAAGAGAACTTTATAACTATTATTTTGATTATGAATTACCAGTAGGTAAGAAAGTCAATATCGCAATCACTACAGCTCAGCAGAAGACAAGTCTTTATGTTAATGGTGAATATGTATGTGATGCAAAAGGTAAGTTTATTCACAATGATATGGTGAAGAAAGACAATATCACTCATTCAACATTCGCCTTACCATTAGAAAGAATTGGTTCTAAGACAGAAACAGTTTCTGCAGTAATTGATAACGTAGTAGTCACTGAAAAAGCACCAGAAGTAGATCTTTATAATAAAGCTTCTTGGACTGGTAAAGCTGAATCAGAAACACCAACATCTCATGGTGGTCAGAATGAAGGTATTATCGGTATGGCATTTGATAATAAACCTTCTACAATCTGGCATTCAGACTGGTCACAAGCTACAAAAGATAAGGTTCCTACTACATCAGGTGGAGCAGGAAGCGGTAAGGGTGCTGATGGAAGTATTTGGACAGAAATTTCATTTGATAAAGCTTATGAAATTAACCAGGTATCATTCACACCACGTCAGGATTCTAACAGTGGTCAGGTGACTAAAGCTTCACTTTATATCCAGACTGAAAAGAATGGTGAATGGGTAGAAGTTGCGAAAGACCAGACATTTGAAGCAAATAAATCAGAAAAACATTTACTTTTGATACACAGAATGTATATGGATTCAAGTTTGTAGCATCTGAATCAAATGATGGATGGGTAGCTATCTCTGAATTCAATATTGCGAATAAAGATGTAACTAATAACACTTATACTGTTTATGTAGAAGCAGAAAAAGGTGGTAAAGTAAGTGGTGGTCAGGAAGTTAAAGCAGGTAAGTCTGTAACTATTACTGCAACACCTAATAGAGGTTATGTATTTAAAGGATGGTATCGTCCTAATGGTGAAAAAGTATCTGATAAAGCAGAATATACATTCAACGTTAAGGGTAATACAGCTTTAATTGCGAAGTTTGAAAAGTCTTCTGAAGCAGATGTAAAGATTAAAGATGTTCAGAAGCTAGATGATCTCACTGTAGTAAAAGGTACAACACTAGATGCATTAAATTTACCAAACAAAGTATCTATTACATTAGAAAATAATGAAACAGAAGAAGTAGACGTAACATGGAATAAAGCATCTTATAAGGCTAATGAATGTGGTACATATGTATTAGAAGGTACTCTTACATTACCAGAAGGCGTTGTAAACCCAGATGGCTTGAAAGTAGTTGTAAAAGTAACTGTTGAAAATAAGAAGTATACAGTTGCAGTAGAAAGTGATCAGAACATGGGTACTGTCAAAATGAATAAAGAAGATGGTATTTATGAAGAAGGTTCAAATGTGACTGTAACAGCTAAGGCAAATAAAGGTTATGAATTTGTGAACTGGACAGATGAAAATGGAAGAGAAGTAAGTACTTCTAACCCATATACATTCGAAGCAACTACAAACACTACTCTAAAAGCAAACTTCAAGAAAGTTGAAGTTACTCCAGCTAAACCATCATCACAGGATATCCTAGACGATTTACTTGCAGGAAATAAGGTACAGTCAGTTGTTTCTAAAGGACAGACACAATTTGTACTTCCCGAAGTACCAGAAGGCTATAGTATTACTATTACTAAGGTGAGTCCTGAAGGTATTATCTCATTAGATGGTAAAGTAACTACTCCTAAGAAGGATACAGATGTGATTGTTACTATCACTGTAACTGATGCAGAAGGAAAGACTGCAAGTCATGACTTTACTATAAAAGTAATTGGACTTAATGAAGTAGATAAGGAAACTCCAAAAGATCCTGAAACAGGAAAAGATACACCTAAAGATCCTACTCAGGATAAGAAACCAGCTAAGACAGGTGATGCAACATCAATTGCAAGCTGGATTTCTATGATGACAGTAGCAGGTGCTATGTTACTTAAGAGAAAGAAAAGATCATAATATTTAATTGGTCTGAGAGATAGCGAAAGCTATCTCTTTTTAAGTTTTAAAACAAAGAAAAAACCCACGACATAAATTGTGAGTTTTCTTCCGCACCGAGTGCCATTTACATAGATGATTGTATGCTAGATTAACTAGAAAATCAATAGAATATTTATGATTAAAAAAAATATTTTAACACCTATTATCGGGCATTGTCAGAGCCTAAATCTAAACATTAATTTAGAAAAAGTAATAGAATAGACATAGAAAGGGTGATGATTATGGTTGA
>NZ_FR898857.1:1262-7061 GCF_000437715.1 Catenibacterium sp. CAG:290 | reverse complement strand
CCGGGGGTCATTTGTGATATAGTGATTAAATCTGTAAATTCTTTAAAATCCAGCCAATGATGTAAATCGACAATCTGACTTTGAATCAAAGGCATTGCAGCATAACCACCACCAAAACTAAAAGCACCAATCTGTAGAAAACTTAAAAACAACTGTAAATAGATCACTGCATGAATCTCCTTTCATATAAAGAATAAATAATACCTATCACAATACATATCAAAATAATCAATACAACATTTACCTTAAAGAAGTAATTCACAATAAAAGAACCAAACATAATCAAATAATAGCTTATTTTCTTTTCCTTAAAGATACCTAATGCCATTTCTACAACTACAACACCAATCACTGCACCTACACCTGACTGCATCCCATCAAGCACATAATGAACTATCAAATTCTCTTTAAAAATAGAATAAAATACAGATACAACAGAAATAATAATAAATGGAGGAAGAATAGTCGCAATAACACTCACAATAATTCCTAAAACACCAGCAATCTTATATCCCACTACAATAGCTCCATTGACGGCAATAGCACCAGGTGCTGATTGGGCAATAGCGACTAAATCCAACATTTCATCTTTATTGATCCAATGATAGTCATCTACAAACTTCTTCTGCATTAATGTGACAATGACATAGCCACCACCAAAAGTAAAAGTGCTGAGATAGACCATTGGATAAAATAATTTCCAAAGCTTTTTGATCATCTCTATTTACCTCTTGTTTATTTAAAATAATTTTTAATAATTTGCGCACATTCCTCTAAATCAAGTTTACAATCTGATGCTGCTTCGATTAATATTTCTGCACACTTCTCTCTAGATAGAACATCACTATCTAAACAAATATCATAGCTTTCTTTTTCACCCCATAAATGATGAGAAATGGCATCACGATAAACCTTACGCTTATGATCTTCACGATGAATAAAACTCACTAATTCATCATGTTCTAATCCTTCTAAATCATATGTCTTATCCGCAATTGCACGAGGAATGCGATGTTCCATTGAAGTGTTATATAAAAGTACCTTTAAACAATCTGGATGTCCTTCAAGTACATCACCTGCTGCTCTTTCATGAATAATACATGGACCATTTTCTACTGCTTTTAAAATAGCTTTAGATAAAGCCTGATGAACCTTTTTAATTTCATCACTTGCTTTTACTTCTTCTAAAGACATATCCGCAATTCTATTATCAAAATCCTTTAAATAATCTTCAGTCAACCACTTTTCATCAGCTAGTTTTACAAGATCCTTACCTTCATATAATTTCATTCCTAACTTTTTACCTACAATAACAGAAATCCATCTACCCATACTACAATATTCACTATCCATTAAAATATATTTCTTCATACTAGTAATCCTCCTCTAAGATTTGTCCATTTGTTTCAATAACTTTCTTATACCAATAGAAAGAATCCTTCTTATATCTCTTCATAGATCCATTTCCTAAATCATCTACATCTACATAAATAAAACCATATCTCTTTTTCATTTCACCAGTAGATGCCGCAATTAAATCAATAGGACCCCACATTGTATAACCCATCACTGGAATACCATCTATTTCAATTGCTTTAGATAATTCCTTTAAATGAGCTTTTAGATACTCAATACGATATGTATCATGAACCTTATTATCTTCTAACTGGTCTATAGCACCTATTCCATTCTCTACAATCATCAAAGGCAGCTGATAACGATCATATAAATAATTTAATGCATATCTTAACCCCTGGGGATCAATAGTCCATCCCCAATCACTCTTAGGTAAGAATGTATTCTTATACCCTGTATCTAAACCATTCATACCTTTAAGAATACCTTTCGTCTTTTTACCAGTTACATGAGTACAATAATAACTAAGTGATAAGAAATCTACTTTACCTTCTTTAAGTATTTCTAAATCTCCTTCTTGAATAGGTAAGGTAATATGTAGTCTCTCTAGTTCTTTTAATTTATATTGCGGATAATATCCACGACACTGTACATCACAATAGAACATCATACTATGCATAAAATTCATCGTTCCAATCACATCATCAGGATTAGCGCTATATGCATAAGAGAAATGACCACAATACATCATTCCTACCTTATTATCAGGATTAATTTTATGAGCAATCTTTACAACTTTTGCGCTTGCAATAAATTGATGATATGCTGCCGTCATTCTTACTCTCTCATCATCACTATTAATACCAGCTGCAACCCAAGGTTGAGTAGACATACAATTGATTTCGTTAAACGTAAGCCAGTATTTTATTCTATTATTGTATCTTTTTAGTAAAACTGACGCAAAACGTACATAACAATCCACTACATCTCTATTTTCCCAAGAACCATACTTTTGAAGTCCTAAAGGTGTTTCAAAATGAGAAATAGTTACAAGAGGTATAATATGATACTTCTCTAATTCGTCTAGTATTGAATCATAGAATTTAAGTCCTTCTTCATTGGGTGTTAATTCATCCCCACTAGGGAAAATACGTGTCCAGTTAATAGACATACGATAAACTTTAAATCCCATCTCTGCAAATAGTGCGATATCTTCTTTATAATGATGATAAAAATCAATCGCATTATGACTAGGATAATATTCATTCTCTTCAACACTTTTTGTAATACGTCTTTTCTTTTTATGAGACCCTAAAGTCATCACATCTGCGGTACTTAATCCTTTACCATTCTCTAAATAAGCACCTTCTATCTGGTTGGCTGCCGTTGCCCCGCCCCAGAGAAAATCTTTTGGAAACATCTACATCACCTTTCTTTCTACAACTAAGATTATAAATGAAAAAAGAAGTCGCTCAATTAATGAACGGCTTCTTTCAATAGCGTTGCGAAAAGATGTGTGTTTTTAATAATATCCAAGCAACAATGTTGCTTACCTAATGTTAGGATTCTTGGATGTTCTAAATAAATCAAATCCCTATGAACTAGATCTTCTTCTTTCAACATGCTTTAAATAATCAGTATTAAAAATACTCACATATAATATATCTAGAATCAACATCGTAGATATATTCATCGCAAAATCACTAGGTTATCTTTCAGTCTTTCTCTTGTAGAAACATTCAAAACATAATCTGCATATTGAGATAATGTATTATCTCCATAAGATGTGATTGCGAGAAGAGGGATATGTCGCTCTTTTAACTTCTTAACACCTCTTAATTCTGCTTCTATTTCCCCAGAGTAGGAGAGAATAATAAATGAACAATTAAGAGAACAATAAGAAGCACGATAATAGAGTTCATTCATCTTTGTCTCAAGAACCACATTCTTTCCAATCTTCAACATCTTATCTTTAAAAGTCTGGGCTACATCACCTTGTACACCTGCAGAATAGACATAAATAATATCACTTCTATTTATACAATTAATCGCATTCTGCAGATCATCATGACCCATTAGCTTTAATGTATCATCTACAATTTCATGATAGAGCTGTCCAATCTTATTTGCGATTACTGTGTTTTTATCTTGATCATCAAAAGGGTGATTAGGATCAAGATCTTGGAAGTGAGATTCTGTATATTCAATTTCTTTTAAATATTCTTCTAGGAAATCAGTATATCCATGAAATCCTAATTTCTGACAAAAACGAGTAATCATAGAAGGGTTGATAAACAATTGAGATGCAATAGAACGACTGCTTTGTTTTTGAAGTAAAGTTTTTTTATCTAAGAAATAATCCGCAATTCTCTCTTCTCCACTAGTCATATTCATTTTCTCTTTTAAGATATCTTCAATCATTTAATCAACACCTTTCTTTTACTGTATTGTATTCACTTTCTTTAAGATACGTTCTGCATCCTGTCCAGTCGCAATAATAGGCTGATAGTTATTACGATACTTAACAGAAGAAATCATACATGGAATAATCTTATGTTCCATACTAGAGATCTTCTTATTAGTAAAGTGGAATGTCTGCTGGTAGATCATAGAATCTTTATCACTTGGATTTCTATTACCACCAAAACAGAAGTTACTTAAACTATAAACAATAGGGGAATCCTTATATGTTTCAATCCCTTCTAATACATGAGGATGACTACCTACGACCATATTAGCCCCTGCATCAATAGTGGCATGTGCTAAATCTCTCTGCCCCTGAGTAGGACTATAGTTTCTTTCAATACCCCAATGATAATAAACAATCACAAAATCAGTTTTCTTCTTTAATTCAGTAATCGCATTCTTCATATTATCAGATACAGAATTAGGAAATGCATAACCAAGAAAACCAAACTTAATACCCTTTACTTCTTTAATATAACTTTTTGAATAACCAAAATATCCTACACCATACTCATCTAGAGTTGCTTTAGTATCATCCATTCCTTTTTGATAACGGTCCATAGAATGGTTATTTGCGACTGTCACAGCTTCAACACTACTATTAGTTAAAATCTTTGCATATTCCTTTTTACCTTTAAAAGGGAATGACTTAATAACATGACTCTCTTCATCAGTCAAAGGACCTTCTAGATTCGCAATAGTTAAATCGTCCTGTTCAAAAACACTCTTGACATTCTTTAAGAAATAATCAGGATTATTTCACTGTTTCACATATTCCTGATCAAAAGACCCATCATATGCCTGGCCTGCATAATTACCTAAAGTCATATCACCTACAAAAGACATAGTAATATCAGAATGAGTAACCTGCGCTGTTTCTTCTGTCTTTTTCTTAGTCTTCTTTGGTGTTTCTTTCTTCTCTTCTTTGGCACATCCAGTACTTAATACAAGAAGTGCACATACAAAACCTTTTAAAAACTTATTCATTTTCATTTCTCCCTTGTACAAATACAAAACAATGATCATTAGACAGCTTTTCATCAAATACAAAATCTAAATCATTAAACTTCTTTAAGTCCTTTATATTTTCTATCTTTTCTTTAGCCATATAAGAGATCATCGCCCCTCTAGCCATCTTCGCATATGTTGCCTGCTGCTTAAGTACCCCTTTAATATTTCTAAGAAACTGTATCTTTATACATTGATCTTCTTTCTTTAAATAATCAGTAATGCATTTAGAATATTCTTTAGATGCGAGATTAATAATCACATGATCATCAAGTGATTCATATATCTTGCTACCCCAGAAATCATATAAATTAAGCGATTTAACGCCCATTTCTAAACGATAGGGCACAATTCCATCAGTAGGAGTCAAAACCCCATACAACCCCGATAAAATACGTAAATGCTTGTTTAAATAACTTCTCTCTTCATCACTCATAGAAAAAGGATGAAGGTACTTAAACGCAATCCCATCATAAGCATGAATTGCACATGTCAGTGGTTTAAACTGACGCTCCTGTAACTCCTTAAAACATTGATGTGTTAATGATTCATTAGTTTTCCATAATCTTCTTAACTCATCATAGGACATATTCTTAAGCTTTTCTTCTAATATATAAGACTCATTAAGAAAACAAGGTGTAGTAGGAGTAATAGAAGCATCCTCATCTACTCTCATCTTCTTAGCAGGACTCATAATAATCTTCATGATAAAGCCTCAAGCATCTCTTGAGGATTATCTGCAGTCTTTACCTTTTCCTTGGCTTTAATGATGATTCCTTCTTCATCAATAAGGTAAGTTGTTCTTACAACACCCATACTTACCTTTCCATAATTCTTCTTTTCTTTCCATACATCATAATCGTGGATTGTCTTCTTTTCTGTATCAGAAAGTAAAGTGAAAGGCAGTTCATATTTCTCTTTAAACTTCTTATGACTTGCTATAGAATCCTTGCTGATTCCTATTACCAC
>NZ_FR898857.1:1035-1218 GCF_000437715.1 Catenibacterium sp. CAG:290 | reverse complement strand
CTTTTCTAAAAATTCAGGATACAAATCTCTAAATCCGCATGCCTGTTTAGAACATCCAGGTGTATTATCTCTAGGATAGAAATAGAGAATCACACGATGACCTCTATATTCTTCTAAAGTATGCATATTGCCTTCTTCATCTGGTAGATTAAAAGAAGGTGCTTTTGTATTAATTTCTAACAT
>NZ_FR898857.1:0-959 GCF_000437715.1 Catenibacterium sp. CAG:290 | reverse complement strand
ATAATGTGCCACTAACGCATAAAAAACGATTGTAAGCATTAACATTTTAGAAACATGTTGACACATTGAAATACAGGTTTTATAATCCATTTGTCATTAAACACAATTAAATATTAAATAGGGGGACAATTATGACATTTTCATTAACTACTCGTCTCATTGCTGAGTTCCTTGGTACTGCAATCATGGTTATGATTGGTAACGGCTCAGTAGCAAACGTGGAATTAAAGGGAACAAAGGGAAGCCACAGTGGTTGGGTCATCATTGCAATCGGTTATGGTATGGCCGTTATGATTCCAGCTCTTATGATTGGTAAAATTTCTGGTAACCACATTAACCCAGCATTTACTATTGGTTTAGCTGTAGCGGGTGATGTACCATTAGCTGAAGTATTACCTTACATCTTAGTACAGTTCGCTGGTGCTATCGTAGGTCAGTTTATTCTTTATCTTTGCTTTAAGCCTCATTATGATGCAACAGAAAATCCTGATGCAATCTTAGGTACATTCTCAACTACTGATGCAACAAACAGTAAGTTCAATGGTTTCGTAAACGAATTCTTCGGATCATTCATCTTATTCTTCTGTGCATTATCTATTACTCATTCACCAATCTTCGAACATGGTAATCAGGGTGCCGGTTTCATCGGTGTTGGTTTATTAGTTATGGCATTAGTTGCTTCATTTGGTGGTCCTACTGGTCCAGCTTTAAACCCAGCTCGTGACTTAGGTCCAAGAATCTTACATGCAATCTTACCAATCAAGAACAAGGGAACTTCTCAGTGGGATTATGCATGGGTACCAGTACTTGCTCCAATTTGTGCAAGTATCTGTGCTTGTCTATTATATTTCAACATTTTCTAAGAAGCTATCAATCGATAGCTTTTTTTCTTTGCCTAAAAGAATAGGGGAGTAATAAAAAAGGATAGCATCGAGAGTTTGGTAACTAAAATGCTTATC
>NZ_FR898856.1:12258-19853 GCF_000437715.1 Catenibacterium sp. CAG:290 | reverse complement strand
AGAAAAATAGGCGTTAAGTTAAATTTAATGATCTAGTAGCAACATTTTTCATAAACTTAGCGTTATATTTTATAAAAATACTAAAGAAGCTATTTTGATTGTACGAATACTACATTGCCTGCAAGATTATGTTAAATACTTATTTTAAGAAAAGATATCAATTTTTACATGGTAAATATATATAAAAATTTAATTCCAGTTTTATTTTACAATTGAGGGTGACCAATTGATATCAGAATTTGTTCATTTCTTCTTTACTTCAGATGAACAATTAGAAGATAAACAGGTTAAAGATGTATTCAGTCAGGACTTTATGGAATCTGATTTCTACTGTTATTGGCATGCTTTATTTCAAGTCAATGATGCTTATTCTTTTAAAGTGACATTACATCGTTATATGCATATATTGACAACACAATGTATGATTTCTCCTAAGTATTGCGTGTATGAATCAGTGATTGTACCTATTATAGAATATCTAGAAGCACATACCAATGGAACAAACTATGCCTATATAGGAGGAGGTGTCTCATTACCTTATAATATCCAGGAAGCTTAGATTATCTCGTACATACCGCAATGAATGCAGTGTATAGTTTATTACATATCACTAGAAGTATTCCATCTTATCGTTATTTTATTGAAGACTATTTAAGTGTCTTCTCATCTTTATATGGTGATGAGACTTTCATGGAAAGTCAGTCATTCACAAAACGTCTTGTCTTAAAAGAGTTGTTAAAAAGAATAGAGGGCTCTGATCTAGAAGCCCTATTAAAGGAATATAAGTTCTTCTAGATGATATGAAAGTGCTTTCTTATAAGAATCTCGTTATGAGGTTCTTTTTTTATTTGTTTGAAAGTAGATTCCAAACCCGCAAGATTCATTGAAGTGATGAGGAAGTCTGATTATGATTGGTAATGAAAGGAGAACATAAAATGGTTGGGGAAATAAAAAAACATTTAATAGTTTCCTGTCAGGCTTTGGAAGATGAACCGCTTCACTCTTCTTTGATTATGTCACGCATGGCTGTTGCTGCAATGCAGGGTGGCGCAAAAGGAATTCGTGCAAATTCTGTTAAAGATATTGAAGCAATCAAGAAGGCAGTTCCATTACCTGTTATTGGGATTATTAAAAGAGACTATAAAGACAGTGATGTTTATATTACACCAACTTATGAAGATGTAGATCATCTTGTTCAGGTGGGATGTGACATCATTGCGATGGATGCAACAATAAGCACGCGTCCAGGGTGTATATCTTTAGATGCTTTCTTCAAGAAAGTAAAAGAAAATCATCCTAAACAATTATTCATGGCAGATTGCAGTACTGTAGAAGAGGCAGTATATGCTGATGAATTAGGATTTGATTTCATTGGAACGACATTAGTTGGTTACACCAACCAAAGCAAGGGGAATCAGATCAATGCGGATGATTTTAAAATCATAAGAGACATCTTAAAAAAGGTTAAACATCCAGTTATTGCAGAGGGAAATATCGATACTCCTCAAAAAGCAAAACGTGTATTAGAACTAGGATGTTATAGCGTAGTGGTAGGTTCTATTATTACAAGACCACAAGTCATTACAAAGAGATTTACAGATGTAATAGAAGGAGAAAAATAAAATGAACGCTTTAATGGATAAGATTGCAGATAAGATTCTGCCATTTGCGGAAGTGTTATCAAAGAATAAATACTTAGCCGCTATTAGAAATGCTTTTGTAACTATTATGCCAATTATCATTGGCTGCTCATTATGTACACTATTGAATAGTGTATTCTTAGGAAAAGGAAACTATTTTGATAAATGGTTTGGGTTCCAGGGATTAGATATTGTGAATGTTCTTGGTGCTATTGGTAGCGCTGGTATGAATATTATGGCTTTATTAATTGTTTATCTATTAGCTAAGAACTTGGCTAAAGAGTATAAGATTGATGAAGACGCTGTTTCAGTCACTGCAGTTGTATGTTTCTTGATTATTACTACTTTTGGAACAGATGCAAAAGCAGGAGAATATATAAGAACATATTATTTAGGTGCTGCTGGTTTATTTACTGCATTTATTGCTGCATTTGCGACAGTAGAAATCATGAGAAGATTAATGAAATGTAAAGCATTGATCATCAAGATGCCTGATTCTGTTCCTAGTGGTATTGCTAGAAGCTTTAATAGTATGATTCCAGTTATTATTACTATGTTTATTTTTGGTATTGTAAGATTTATTACAAATGCAGTAGGTACACCTTTAAATGACTTGATCTTTAACTTTATTCAGACTCCACTTACTGCAATTATCACTTCTCCAGTTGGTATTGTAGTGATTTATTTCTTATATATGCTTTTATGGGGATTTGGTATTCATACAGGTTATATTATTTCACAGCCTATCCTAGAACCTATTTTCTTAATTAACTTAACACAGAATGCTGCTGCAATTACTGCAGGTCATGCTGCAACTCATATTCTTACAAAACCATTTACTGATTCTTTAATGTTCATGGGTGGCGCAGGAAATATGCTTGCATTAGTTCTTGCTATTTTAATTGTTTCTAAACGTAAAGACTATAAACAAATCGCAAAGCTTGGATTTATTCCATCACTATTCAATATTTCTGAACCAATCATGTTTGGTTTACCAGTAGTAATGAACCCAGTATTAATTATTCCTATGATTCTTGTAACACTTGTCAGCTTAGGTATTGGTACACTTGCGACTGTCACTGGATTTATGGGTTATACATATGTTATGACACCTTGGACTACACCTCCTCTAATTGGTGGTTTCCTTGCAACAGGTGGTAAGATTGGCGGTTTAATCACAGCTGCTATTTGTTTAGTTATTTCTGTTTTGATTTATATGCCATTTGTTAAGGCAATGGATAAAGAATTAGAAAAGGAAGAAGAAAAATAATTTATGAAAGTAATCGTGTTTGACTTAGATGGCACATTACTTGATACAAAGAATGAAATCATTGGAGGAGAGAAGACCCTTTCTCTCCTTAATGATTATCAAGAATCAGGCTATAGACTTGCTATATGCACTGGTCGATTAGATCATGATATTGTAGCCATCAATAGAAAGTATCATCTAGGTATTACTGAGAGAATATCTCAAAATGGTGCTGTGATTTATCAAGGAAATCAATTAAATGCTGCTTTGTTAGATAAACGAGATGCCATGGGAATTTATGATTTACTAAAGGAGTATAATGTAAGAGTAGAGATGAATACAGTATCTAATCGTTATTGGATGAGTCCAAGGGATCCGGATTTTCCAAAAGAATTTTACGATTCATCAATTATTAAAGAGGATTTTAAAGACATTATACCCTATCAACCTGTTATACTTTATCTTGTTGTAGGGGAAGAGGATTACTTAAAAGAAATTCAAACAGTTATAAAGAAGAAATTTACACAGGTAGATGCGATTCTTACAAGTAAGACATCATTAGAAATTGTTCCATTACATATATCTAAGGGAGAAGCTATTCGCACCATGTATCCAGAGGATGAAGTCTATGCAATTGGTGATAGTGAAAGTGATCTTGCAATGTTGGAATATGCACATCGATTCTATTATGTAAAAGAAGAAGTAGAAGGTGCTATTTGCGTAGAAAGTATTTTAGAAGCTTTAGAAAAGATAAAGGAGGAGTAGTATGCGTATCTTATTATTACCACTTGATGAAAGACCATGTAATTATATTTATCCTCAGATGATTGTGTCTTCTAACCATTCAGTTCATCTTACAATGCCTCCATTGGATATCCTGCCAAAAAAGAAGATTCCTGCTTCATTTAATAAGATTAGACAGTATTTATTAAAAGAAGCAGTCACTCAGGATGCTTTAGTTATTTCACTAGATATGCTTCTTTATGGAGGATTACTTTCTTCAAGACTGCATCATCTTACAGAGGATATTCTAGAAGAACATCTAGATGTTCTTCAGGAATTAAAGACACTTAATCCTCATCTTAAAATATATGCATTTCAATGTATTATGCGTTGTCCTCAATATAATTCGAGTGAGGAGGAGCCAGATTATTATGAAGATTATGGTTATGCACTCTTTAAAAAGAAGTATTTAGAGGATAAAGAAGAAAGAGAAACATTAACGAGTGAAGAAGAAATTGAAAAGAATAGTCTTCATATACCTGAAGAAGTAATCAGAGACTATGAAGACAGACGACTTATAAACTGTAGAATGAATTCAAAAACACTTGAATTATTAGAAAACAATGTTATTGATTTTCTTGTTATTCCACAAGATGATTCTTCACCTTTTGGTTATACCGCAAAAGATCAGAAGATCATTCTTAAAGAAATTAAAGAAAAGTGTTTAGAATTCAAGGTAATGGTTTATCCAGGTGCTGATGAAGTTGGTATGTCCCTTATGACGAGAGCTTATAATGATTACTATCAGGTTCATCCTAAGATTTATCCATTTTATGCTTCTACACTTGGTCCACAGGTTGTACCTCTTTATGAGGATAGACCTATGTTTGAAAGCTTAAAATCACATATCCTTGTAACAGGGGCAAGACTTGTAATGGATGATTCAAACGCAAATATAGTTCTGGCAGTGAATTGCCCAGGAAAAATTATGCAGGAATCATTTGACAAGAAAAAGGATGTCTCTTATTCAAGCTATCGACAGTTAATGAGCTTTGTGGAGAGAATTAAGGAATATGTTGAAGAAGGTAGAAGTGTAGGTGTGATTGATAGTGCTTATGCGAATGGTGGAGATTATGAATTGATTCGATATCTTGATCATTATAATCTTCTAGAAGAATTAAAGGGTTATGCAGGATGGAATACGAACTGCAATACAACAGGGACTGTTCTTTCTGAAATACAGGTTGGAGAGATTCATGCACCTAATACTGTATATCATTTGATAGAGGATGTTTTCTATCAAGCTAAAGTAAGACAAAAGGTGATTGAGGAAGATTTACCTGAACTTGGACTTTCTTATTATGATTTTAAAGATAAAGAGGATTTAGTAGAAAAAAGAATTGGTGAGGCATTATTAAAAGAGTATTCTACTTTAAATATTTCTCATAAGTATCCAATTAATTCTATAGAAGTTATTATGCCTTGGCATCGTATGTTTGAGATAGGAGTGAAGTTCAAATGAGAGAACAGATGATTTATAATCCTGGCATTTACCAATTAAGAGAAGATGCTCTTAAAAGAATGTTAGATATTATTTATAACCAAAAGACAGCACAGTCTGGACAAACAGTATTTTTTGGAGATTCTATTATAGAGTTTTATGATATGAATCAATATTTCCCAGAAAAGACTATTTATAATTGTGGTATTGCAGGGGCTACAACAGATGAATTGTTATGGATTGTAGATGAAGCAGTTATTAAATATAAACCTGCTCAGGTTTTATTACATGTAGGGACAAATGATCTTGGTAACACAGTGACACATTCACCCCGTCAGATTGCCTCGAATATTCAGATGTTAGTAAGTATAATACAGAAGAACTTACCTAATTGTCGTATTACTATTCTTTCACCATTACCTTGTGATGAAGATATTCAAGGATATCCTCATGCGCGTGGTATACGTTCAAATGCATTTCTAAAAGATATTTATGAACATTTTGTGGAGTATCTAGGTGATAGTGTTAATTACATTAATGCATTTGATTCATTTGTAAACAAAAAAGAATTATTACTTGAAGATGGCCTTCATCCCAATGAGAAGGGCTATCAGCTCCTTACGCATATCATCAATGATTCTATGATTTTGTGATAGAATAGTTTTGGGTGATAATATGGATAATTATTTAAAAAGTACAAAAACGATGATTGAAGAGAAATATGATAGTTTTACACAAGTAGAAAAAGTGATTGCGGACTATTTTCTTCATGGAACAATAGAAGATTTTTCTAGTAAGGCTGTTGCTTCCACAATATATGTTTCAGAAGCGTCTTTATCTCGATTCTCAAAGAAATTAGGTTTTAGTGGCTATAGAGAGTTTGTTTTTTCTTTTAATGCGAATATGAAAGAAAATAAGCGTTTAGATCAATTAACATCATTTTCTATACATAAATATCAGGAAGTATTGGAACAGACTTATCAGATAGTGGATAATAATCAGATTATACGTATCGCAAAGCTTCTTGATTCAAAAAAAAGAGTGTTTATTTATGGCATTGGTTCAAGTGGTCTTGTCGCAAAGGAATTTGCATCACGTTTAATACGTTTAGGTCTTGATGCGGAAGCTATTAACTCAGAAAGTGATATTACTGCTAATAGTCCACGTGTTCAGTCAGAGTCGTTAGTAATAGGAATTTCTATTTCAGGAAGTAATCCAAATGTTGTTGCAGGACTTAAACGTGCGCATGAAAAGAATGCGACAACAGTTCTTATGACTTCTATGCAGCGTGCTTATCATGATGATATTATTGATGAAATTGTTAAGGTGGCTCATGTGAAGAATGTGACAGTGTCACATATTATTTCTGCTGAGTTTCCTGCTTTAGTCATGACGGATATTATCTATACACATTATCTAAATTATAATAAATCAGATAAATTAGAGTCATTAAAAGAGATATTGAATTCAATAGATTATAAATTTGAGAAGTAGGTGTTAAAAATGGAATTAGATTATCCATATTCAAATCATATGGTTCTACAAAGAAATAAAGATATAATTCTTTCAGGTACTTCTGAAGAAAAAGAAGTAAGAATGACTTTTTTAAAAAAGGAATATAAAGTGCCTGTCAACGATGGGAGATGGCAGATATCATTTAAAATAGAACAACCTGGTGGACCTTATCGTATGATTCTTACAGATGATAGAGATATGCTTGTATTGAATGATATTCTTGTAGGTGATGTTTATCTTGCAGCAGGACAATCTAATATGGAATTAGAGATGAGAGAGTCAAAGGAAAAGAAACTTCCTTTATATCGTTCTAATGTTCGTATCATGACAGTCCCAAAGTATATCTATCCTTTTGAGGACGATAATCAAAGATGGAAAGAACTTAATGAAGAAACAGTGTCATCCTTTTCTGCAGTGGCTTCATTTTTTAGTTATTATCTTGATGAAGATATACCAATCGGTATTATTTCTAATAATAAAGGTGGTACAAGTGCTTCATGCTGGATTGAAGAAGAAGTTCTTAAAAAGAACAATGTACTTAAAGAGAATGTATATGATCCGTATTATGATGATTTACCATCATTAGATATACAAAAAGAAGAAACCGAAAAGTATTACAATGTATTTAATAACTATCAAAAAGAGTTAAAGGAATGTATTAATACACATCCTGATATGACTCTTTCCCAAATTAAGAATATTGTAGGACATACTCCATGGCCTCCTCCAAAAGGTTATTATGATTATCGAAGACCAGGTAGTCTTTATGAACATATGTTTAAATGTACTCTTGATTATCCTGTCAAAGCAGTGTTATGGTATCAGGGGGAGGAAGATAGTCCACAGTATATGTATTACAGTGAGCTACTTAAGACATTGATTCAAAGCTGGCGTCGTGCTTATCACGAAGATTTTCCATTTTTTATTATTCAATTACCTGAATATAAAAATAGTCACTTTGATGAAA
>NZ_FR898856.1:3129-12192 GCF_000437715.1 Catenibacterium sp. CAG:290 | reverse complement strand
AAGATACATATCTTGTTACGACGCTTAAAACAGGTGATCCAGATTATATTCATCCAGCAAGTAAAGAGGAAGTAGGAAAACGTCTGGCTTATAGTGTGGCTCATTATCTTTATGAAAAGAATACACCAGTTACACCTATATTAGATGAAGAGACTTTGACATATGATCAGGATATGAAAGAAAATGATGTTCATTTAATTGTAGATGGACATGCCTGTATAGGGCATATTAAAAATAGAAAGCTTATTATACCAGTTCAGAATTATCATATGTTAGCTTATGCGAATGATGATAATCCTAAAGTAGAAATAGAAAGTGTAGAAGGTATTCCAGCTTCTCCATTTAGAATTAAGAGATAACACCCCTAAGGGTGTTTTTTTTACAGTAAATAGGCAAATGATTTATCAATAACTATATATAAAACTTCACTAAAATACTTTTTTTTATAAATAAAATGTGGTAGTATATTAAAAACTGAGGTGAATATTTATGAAAAACACAATTTTTGGCAACAATTTACACCATCACCATCGTGGTTCTAGTTAGGGTTATATCAATTAGATACAGCCCGTTTTGACATACAACTCAAAAAAAAACGGACACGAAACAATGACATAAAGGAACAGGTCATTGGACCTGTTCCTTTTTATATATAAGGGGGACATAACTTTGGAAGAATTTAAATATCTGATTCCTGAAGAAAGTAATGATGCAACTAGAATGGACGCTTCTTTAATGCGTACAATTGAAGAACATTTAAGAAAAACATTTAATGCACATGAATACCAGGAGTTATTATTACCTACATTTGAATATGCAGATTTGTTAAGTGGTTTTGGAACAAATGAAGAAACAATGTTTCAGTTCATTAACCATGAAGGAAAGCGTATCACTTTAAGAACTGACTTTACTGTACCTATTGCACGTATCTATAGTAATGCTCATACAGATGAAGTAAGACGTTATAGTTATTTTGGTAAGGTATATCGTACCCAGGCACGACATAAAGGTAGAAGTTCTGAATTGTTCCAGGGTGGTATTGAGTTGTTTGGTCTTCCAGGTCGTGAGGGAGATCAGGAATGCTTATCACTAATTGAAGAAACAATGCAGAATATTGGTTTAAGTGATTTAAAACTAGAACTTGGTTCTGCAAAGTTCTATAAGCGTTTAATGGCTCTTGTAATGGATCGTTCTCTTACTGATATCTTAAAGAAAAAGAAAAGTTCTGATATGAAACATTTAGTAGAAGCACATGATTTTGACGAAGATTTAAATAAACTCTTATTAATTCTTCCTAGTACTTTTGGGGATATTAAGTGTTTAAGAGAAGTGAAAGAGATTGTGAAGGATGATGAACTTCTAGAGGCTATTGAAGAGATGGAATCATTATATGAGTTCTCTAAGCATAAAGAGAATATTATCTTTGATTTATGTATGGTACCTGAAAGAAGTTATTATACAGGTATTATGATGAAGGGATTCTCTTATTATAGTGCCCATCCAATTCTCCAGGGAGGACGTTATGACCATTTGTTTGATCATTTCTATAAGAACGTACCTTCTATTGGATTCTCATATCATTTAAATAATGTATTGGATGCAATAGGAAAGGAGAATGAAGCCAATGATTAAGATTGCGATTACTAAAGGAAGAATAGAAAAGCAGGTATGTAAGTTATTACAACAGCAGGGCTTTGATATGGATCCTATTTTTAATAAAAATCGTGAGTTATTAATAGAGACAAAAGATGGTATTTCAATGATCTTTGCGAAAGCAAATGATGTATTGACTTTCCTAGAACACGGTATTGTGGATGTTGGATTTGTCGGTAAGGATACTTTGGATGAATCTGATTTTGATGATTATTATGAGTTATTAGATTTAGAGATTGCTAAATGTTATTTTGCGTTAGCGGCTTATCCAGAATACCGCACAAAGACATTTAATCGTCGTAAACGTATTACTTCTAAATATACAAAGACCGCAAAAGAATATTTCGCATCTAAACAGGAGGATGTAGAAATTATTAAACTGGAAGGTTCTGTAGAGTTGGGACCTGTTGTTGGTTTATCTGATGCGATTGTAGATATTGTAGAAACAGGATCTACACTTAAGGCCAATGGTCTTGAAGTGATTGAAAAGATTTCAGATATTTCTACAAGAATGGTTGTGAATAAAGTGGCTTTGAAATATAAGAAGGATGAAATATTCAAACTAGTAGATGCACTAAAGAAGGGGGATCATTAAAGTGTTAAAAGAATTGATTTATAAAGGAAACTATGAAGAACTAGAAAATAAACTTCATACAAGAAAAACTGAAATATCTGAAGAAGTCAATAAGGCAGTCAGTGAAATCATTAATAATGTACGTGAAAATGGGGATGATGCATTAAAAGAATACTGTGCTAAGTTTGATGGTTTCCATGTCTCTAGAAAGGATGATTTCATCGTTTCTAAACAGGAAATCATGGATGCTATTACTAATGTAGGGCCTGAATTCATGAAGATTCTAGAACGCACAAAGGATCAGATCACTGAATATCATAAGAACCAGATTGAAAAATCATGGACTATGTATAAGGATAATGGTGTTGTCATGGGACAATTAGTGCGTCCAATCGCAACAGTGGCTTTATATGTACCAGGTGGAACGGCTACTTATCCTTCTACTGTTATGATGAATGCTGTACCTGCAAAGCTTGCAGGTGTAGAAGATCTTTATATTATTACACCAGTAAAGAAGGATGGTAAGGTTTCTGATGTTATTTTAGCTGCTGCTTATGTAGCGGGTATCACTAAGATTTATAAATGTGGTGGAGCACAGGGGGTTGCCGCTGCTGCTTATGGAACTGATACAATTACGAAGGCAGATAAGATTGTGGGTCCAGGTAATATCTTTGTCGCAACTGCCAAGAAGTTATGTTATGGAGTCGTTGATATTGATATGATTGCTGGACCTAGTGAAATTCTTATTGTCGCTGATGAGAACGCAAATCCTAAATATATCGCAGCTGACTTAATGAGCCAGGCTGAACATGATAAGCTTGCCAGTGCGATTCTTATTACAACTTCAAAAGAATTAGTAAAGAATGTAGATGAAGAATTAAAGAGACAGGTAGAAGATTTACCTCGTAAAGATATCATCAAGTCTTCATTAAATAACTATGGTGGTGCTGTTATTGTAGATAGTATCAAGGAAGGTATTAACTTATCTAATAAGATTGCGCCTGAACATTTAGAAGTATTAGTAGATAACCCATTAGAACAATTACCAAATATCAAGAACGCTGGTTCTATATTCTTAGGTGAGTATACACCAGAACCATTAGGTGACTATATGAGCGGTACAAACCATGTATTACCAACAGGTGGTACTGCTAAGTTCTATAGTGCGTTAGGTGTTTATGATTTCGTAAAGCATTCTGCTTTCAGCTATTATCCACAGGCAGTACTTGGTACATTCAAAGATGATATTATGAAGTTTGCACATCTAGAAGGTTTAGATGCACATGCTAATAGTATCAAGGTGCGTTTTGAGGATTAATTTATGCGACAGGCAGAAATAGAAAGACAGACAAAAGAGACATATGTATATGTTTCTTTAAATATTGATGGTAAAGGAGAAGCAGATGTGGATACAGGTGTAGGGTTCATGGACCATATGCTTGAGCTTCTTGCTTTCCATGGTAATTTTGATTTAAAGGTAAGATGTAAGGGTGATTTACAGGTTGATTCTCATCATACTGTAGAAGACTTAGGGATTGTCTTAGGACAGTGCTTCAATAAAGCTTTAGGTGATAAGCGTGGTATTACTCGTTATGGTCATTTCACTATTCCTATGGATGAAGCACTTGTGACGACTGACTTAGATTTCAGTGGACGTCCTTATTTAGTTTTTAATGTGGAACTAGATAATATTCATCTAGGTAACTATGAAGTAGAAATGACAGAAGAATTCTTCCGTGCATTTGCCTATAACTGCTTCATGACTTTACATATTAATGAACATTATGGCAAGAATACACATCATATTATAGAGGCAATATTTAAATCTATGGCACGTGCCATCAAGGAGGCTGTCACAATTGATGAAGCCCATATTGGGCAGGTAGTATCAAGTAAAGGGGTGTTATAAATGATTGCGATTATTGATTATCATGTAGGAAATCTAGGATCAGTCACAAATGCCTGTAAAAGACAGGGTATGGATGTAGTTGTCACAAATGATCCTGAAGTTATTCGTCAGGCAGATGGCATTATTCTTCCAGGTGTTGGCGCATTTCCTGCAGCTATGAGTAATTTAGAAGCGTGTCATCTCGTACCTGTACTTAATGAAGTGAAGGACAAGGGAACACCAATACTTGGTATTTGTATTGGGATGCAGCTTTTATTTGAAGAAGGCAGTGAGAATGGACATACAAAAGGATTAGGATTCTTAAAAGGTTCTGTCGATAAGATGGAAGTCGATGCAAAACTTCCACATATGGGATGGAACCAGTTAGTTATTAAACAGTCTCATCCTTTATTAAAGTATGTAGAAGAAGGCGATTATGTCTACTTTGTACATTCATATAGTGCTCATTGTCCAGAAGACCAGATTGGAGCTTATGTGAATTATGGTGGTAAGAAAATTACTGCTTTTGTATATAAAGATAATGTCATGGGTACGCAGTTCCACCCTGAAAAGAGTGGAGAGATTGGTAAGAAGATTTTACGTGCCTTTAAGGAGTTGGTAATATGTTAGTTATTCCAGCCATTGATTTAAAAGATGGAGAAGCAGTCCGTCTTTATAAGGGCGATTACAATAAGAAAGTTGTTTATTCATCACATCCTGAAGAACTAGCAGCAGAATTTGAGAAGATGGGTGCAAAGTATCTCCATGTAGTAGATCTAGATGGTGCAAAAGATGCCCATGCAACTAATAAAGAAACAATTAAAAGAATACGTGCTTCTATTTCTATTCCAATGGAATTAGGAGGAGGTATTCGTGATATGGATACAGTCTCTATGTATTTAGATGAGATTGGGGTAGATCGTGTTATTCTTGGTACGGCTGCTATTAAGAATCCTGCTTTTCTTGATGAAGCATTAAAGAAGTATGGACCAGAAAGAATAGTCGTAGGAGTAGATGTAAGAGATAGAAAAGTCAGTATTGCCGGCTGGCTTGAAACAAGTGATGTAGATTATTTGACATTTATTCATCAACTAGAAGAGAGAGGTGTGAAATATATAGTATGTACGGACATCTCCAAGGATGGTACTCTCACAGGAGCTTCTTTCCCTCTTTATGAAGAAATACACGCTAATTCTAAGATTAACTTTGTAGTCTCTGGTGGTGTAAAAGATGATGAAGATGTCTATGAAGTCAATAAACGTGATTATTATGCTTGTATTGTAGGTAAAGCATACTATGAAGGGCGTATTAATCTAAAGGAGGTCATTGAAAATGCTGGCTAAAAGAATTATTCCCTGTCTAGATATTAAAGATGGGAAGGTTGTAAAAGGTGTTAATTTCGTTGGCCTGAAGGATGTTGGTGACCCCATCGAACTAGCAAAAGAATATGACCGTCAAAGTGCAGATGAAGTTGTCTTTCTAGACATTACTGCCACTTATGAAAATAGAGATATCATCAAGGACCTTATTCAAAGAGGTGCAGATGAACTTTCTATTCCACTATGTGTGGGTGGTGGTATTCGTACAGTTGAAGACTTCCGTATGATTCTTGCAGCAGGTGCAGATAAGGTATCTGTTAACTCAGCTGCAGTCAAGAATCCAAATATTATTAAGGAAGCCAGTGATGAGTTTGGTGTTCAATGTGTTGTTGTGGCAGTAGATGCGAAAGCACGAGAAGACCATTCTGGATGGGATGTCTATGTCGCAGGTGGACGTACAAATACGGGACTCGATTTAATAGAATGGGTTAAGAAATGTGAATCTCTTGGTGCTGGTGAAATACTTCTTACAAGTATGGATGCGGATGGAACAAGAGATGGATTTGATATCGATATGTTGAAGGCAGTAGTGGCAGCAGTCAATATTCCAGTAATCGCAAGTGGTGGCTGTGGTGGTAAAGAAGATATCGTAGATGTCTTTAAAGAAACAGACTGCGATGCTGCATTAGCTGCAAGTTTATTCCACTTTGGTGAAGCTACAGTGGATGAAGTTAAGGAGTCCTGCGCACAGGCAGGTATTCCAGTAAGGAGAAATAAGTGATGAAACCAGATTTTGAGAAAATGAATGGTCTTGTACCTGCCATTGTACAGGATGTTAAGACTAAACAAGTATTAATGCTTGCTTATGTAAATGAAGAAGCATATGAAAAGATGTTAGAAACAGGAGATACTTGGTTCTATTCACGTTCTAGAAATAAGCTATGGCACAAAGGTGAAGAATCAGGACATTTCCAGCATATTAAAGGTCTTTATTTAGATTGTGATTTAGATACAATCGTTATTTATGTAGAACAAGTCGGAGCTGCTTGTCATACAGGTTCTTATTCTTGCTTCTTTAATGAAGTGATTCCTTATGACAATAGTGATTTTGCGCATGAACTTTATGATCTTATTGAAGATAGAAAAGTACATCCAGTAGAAAAGTCTTATACAAACTACTTATTAAATGAAGGTATTGATAAGATCTGTAAGAAGGTTGGAGAAGAAGCCACTGAAACAGTTATTGCAGCTAAGAATACATCTAAAGAAGATTTGATTGGTGAAATCGGTGATTTATATTATCATGTATTAGTCTTAATGAATGCCTATGGTTTAACTGTAGATGATGTTTTAGATAAATTAAAGGAAAGACATAAGGTGACAGGCAACAAAAAAGTATTCCATACAAGAGGAGAGATTTAATTCTCTCTTTTTTTTTGTTATAATCTTGTAAGAGAGGTGTTTGTATGAAATTAGAAAAGTTATTAAATGGTTTTGAATATGAAATCATTGGAAATAAAGATGTAGATATTACAACATTAGTCTATGATTCACGTAAGGTAGAAGAAGGCAGCTTATTTGTCTGTATGGTTGGTGCTGCTTTTAATGCACATGATTTTATTGATCAGGTGATTGAAAAGGGAGCCCATGCGATTGTGATTTCTCAAGATGTACCTTTAAAAGATGGTATGACTTATATTAGAGTCAAGGATACACGTATTGCGTTGGCTTTATTATCTTGTGCTTATTTTAATTATCCTAGTAAAGAATTAAAGGTTGTTGGTATTACAGGAACAAAGGGTAAGACGAGTTCTTCATTAATGATCAAGTCTATTCTAGAACATGCAGGTAAGAAGGTTGGTATTATTGGGACAAATGGTACTTTTATTGGAGATATCCATGAGCCTACAGCCAATACAACACCAGAATCTTATGAATTACAGCGTATCATGAGAAAGATGGTAGAACATGATTGTGAATATTGTGTCATGGAAGTATCAAGTCAGGCTTTAAAGATGAACCGTGTCGCTGGTATTGAATTTGATTATGGTGTCTTTACAAATATTTCACCTGATCATATCGGACCTAATGAACATAAGGATTTTGCAGAATATATGGCATGTAAGAAACATTTATTTGATTTCTGTCAGGTTGGTTTATTTAATAAGGATGATGAACATTTTGAAGAGTTTACAAAGGATGTTCCTTGTAAAGTATTAACATACAGTATTGAAAAAGACAGTGACCTTAAAGCTCTCCATATTGAACTTTATAATGAGAATGGTGAATTAGGTATTACCTTTGATACAAAGGGATTAATTAATGCCTCTTTTAAAGCGTCTATGCCAGGTAAGTTTAATGCTTATAATGCATTAGTCGCAATCATGATCTGTTACTTAATTGATGTCCCTACAAAGGATATACAAAACACATTACCACAGGTTCATGTATTAGGTAGAGGACAGGTTATGCATGTCTCACCTGATTATAGTGTATTAATTGACTATGCTCATAATGGTGTTTCTTTTGAAAGTATTATTTCTACTGTAGAACAATACAATCCTAATAAGTTAATTGTAGTTTATGGCAGTGGTGGAAAACGTTCTAAAACAAGACGATATGAATCTGGTGAAGTAGTTGCAAAACATGGTGGTTATTCTATCTTGACTGCAGATAACCCAAGAGGAGAAAAGATTGTGGATATCTGCAAGGACATCGTAGTGGGTATTGATAAGTATCATGGTGAATATACGATTATTCCTGATCGTAAAGAAGCCATCTATCATGCATTAGATATGGCCCATAAGGGTGATGTTGTTTTATTACTTGGAAAAGGTCATGAAACTTATATGATAGGTGAAGATGAAGTGACACGCCATTTCTCTGAAACAGAAGTATTAGAGGAATATAAGAAGGAGCGTGGACTTAGTGCGTAAGATTGATTATCATATGCATACACATTTTAGCGGTGATAGTGAAGCAAGTCCTCGTGAACATATTGAACAGGCAATTAGAATGGGATTAGATGAAATATGTTTTACTGATCATCGTGATTTTGATTATCCTATTGATACATTTGATCTAGATACAGATGCTTATTTTATGGAACTGAGTGCCTTGAAGAATGAATATGTAGACCGTATTACTATTAAGATTGGTGTAGAAGTTGGATTAGACATGGATCATATTGATGAAATCAACGCTTTTGTAGCACAATGTCCTTTTGATTATGTTATTGGTTCTATTCATGTTATTCATCATACAGAATTCTATTATGGAGAATTCTTCAAGGGTAAAACAAAAGAAGAAGCACATAGAGAATTCTTTGAAGAAACATTAAAATGTGTACAGACATTTGACTGTTTCAACTGTTTAGGTCATTTAGACTATATTATGCGTTATGGTCCTTATGAAGATAAACGTGTAGAACATGAATTATATCAGGATATTATTGATGAAATCTTAAAGACACTTATTCAAAAGGGTAAGGGTATTGAAGTTAATACATCAGGATATGCATTAAATAAGACATGTGGTTTTCCTAATTTTGATATTGTGAAGCGTTATAAAGAACTAGGTGGTACAATAATTACAGTGGGTACTGATTCTCATACAAGCAATCGTGTAGG
>NZ_FR898856.1:0-3100 GCF_000437715.1 Catenibacterium sp. CAG:290 | reverse complement strand
GTGTAGGGGAACATGTAGAAGATGTTTTAAAACATTATCAGGAAATTGGATTTGACGATGTAACTACATTCACAAAAAGAGTGAAAGATAATTAAGTCTATGTTATAATAGGCGAGATGGGAGAGATAAAGATGATAGAAATACTTACAAAAGATGATGTAGAAGAATTAAATAGCGAAAAAAATGATCAATACTACATTCCTGGTGAATTATTTAACGGGATGCAGTATAACCTTATAAGACTAGAAGTCAAATGGGCTTATGTGGCTGTATTAAATACATTATTGAATAAACCACATTATGATCAGGATAATAATGCCTATGTAAAAGATGATTCTCCTGCAATTATTGAGATGTTAGTTAAGATTGCGAATAAGAAAGTCAATGCTGCAAAGATTGAAGGCTATCTTGATGAAATGGATGAATTAGAACTCGTAAGACGTGATGGAAGAAACGTTTACGTTAGAAAAATTGTTTCAATTTTTTAGAGAAAGGTTCCTTTCTCTTTTTTAATAATCAGGGGGAATATTTATGTATCAGTTATTAATAAAGACATTTGTACGTGATTATAAGAATACAGAAGATGCACATGTAAGGGAACAATATGGAACAGTCTGTTCAATCATTTCTATAGTATGTAATATTATACTTGTAGTATTTAAACTTATTTTTGGAACATTAGTTCATTCTGTTTCTATTGTTGCAGATGGTTACAACAACTTATCTGATGCAGGAAGTAACATTGCGACATTCTTTGGCTTTAAGCTAGCCAATAAGCATCCAGATGCAGAGCATCCATATGGTCATGGACGTTTTGAATATATTACAGGTTTAGGCATTTCTTTTTTAATTATTTTAGTTGGTTTAATGAGTTTAAAGGATGCAGTCTTAAAACTCTTTAATCCAGAAGCAGTCAAGTTCAGTGTTCCTGCACTTATTGCTTTGATATTCTCAGTATTAGTTAAGATATGGATGGGTTACTTTAACCGTAAAGCAGGTAAAGAAATCAATTCAACCGCATTAGAAGCAGCTGCCCAGGATAGTATGAATGATGTTATGGCAACCTCTGCCACTATTGTGGCTCTTGTGGCTTCTTTAGTTACTGATCTACCAGTGGATAGTCTCATTGGTGCGGCAGTCTCTGTTGTTGTTGTCATTTCTGGTATCTCTATCGCAAAATCAACCATTGATCCACTTCTTGGTATCAAACCAGATCCAGAAACAATTAAAGAAATAGAAAACTATTTAATGAGTAATGATTGTGTTATGGGTATTCATGATTTAATGATGCATGACTATGGCCCAGGACGTCGTTATTTAACTGTTCATTGTGAAGTAGATGCTTCTATTGATATGATGACAACTCATGATGAAATAGATAATATTGAACGTGCAATGATGGAGAAATTCCATATCCTTACTACAATTCATATGGATCCTATTGATATCCATGATACACTCACAAATGAATTAAGAGATAAAGTGACTCGTATTGTAGAAACTATTGATTCATCACTTTCTATCCATGACTTTAGAATAGTGAGAGGTCCTACACATACTAATCTTGTCTTTGATGTATTAATGAAGGATGATAAATATAATAAGAAGGAACTTAATAAATTAATTACTTCTAAGGTCAAAGAAATGAATACTACATACTATTGTGTGATTAATTTCGAATATTCATTTGTCTAGAAGTGTACAACCATAGTAAGAAATGTTAAAATCTTAATAGATAACTAACAATAATTTCATATATATATTCGAGGTGATTCAAGTGAAGAAAGCAAGTAAGATTATTACAGGATTTAACAAAGGGGAATATAAAGCACTTATCAAGGATCTTTATACAGAAGATGCTAGACTTACAAAGCAGAAAAATCGTTATGTTGCTGCTTTAAAAAAATTCATTGAATTATATGGTGATGAAGAAGTAGAAATCTATAGTGCACCAGGGCGTAGTGAAATCTGTGGTATGCATACAGATCATCAGCATGGTAAGATGCTTGCATGTTCTGTTAACCGTGATATTATTGCGGTTGTTACACCTACAGATGACAATGTTGTAAGACTTGTGTCTGAAGGATTCCCAGATATTCGCCCTATCACAATTAGTAAAGCAGGATTAAAGTTAGCTTTTGACGAACAGGGTACAACTGAATCTTTAATTAAAGGTATTGTATCTCAGTTCCAGAAACTAGGTTATGAAGTAGGTGGGTTTAAAGCTTATATTACAAGTGAAGTACCACTTTATTCAGGTATGTCATCAAGTGCTGCAATAGAAGTTCTTCTTGCCACTATTCTTAATGGTTTATACAATAGTGGATCAATTAGCTCATTAATTATTGCACAGATTGCACAGTATGCTGAAAATATCTATTTTGGTAAGCCATGTGGTTTAATGGATCAGGCAGCTTGTGCGATTGGTGGTTTAATCAAGATTGATTTCAAGGATCCTAAGAAACCACTTATTAAGAAACAGATGATTAAGTTTGAACAGTTTAATCATTCTTTATGTATTGTAGATACTAAAGATGTACCAGCTAACTTAACGAAAGAATATCGTGCTATTATTGAAGAAATGAGATCAGTTGCTAAATATTTTGGTAAAGAATTCTTAAGAGAAGTAGATGAAAATGAATTCTATGAACATATTATTCCAATGCGTAAAGTATGTTCAGATAGAGCTATTTTACGTGCTATGCATTTCTATAGTGAAGAAAAGCGTGTGAATAAAGAATTAAAGGCACTAAGAGATGGTAACTTTAATGAATTTAAGATCCAGGTGAAGCGTTCTGGTAATAGTTCATTTGAATATTTACAGAATGTTTATTCTTCAAAAGATCCTTCTCATCAGAACATTTCTCTCGCAATCTGTATGAGTGAAAAGATTCTTAAAGATAAGGGTGTAGTAAGAGTACATGGTCCTGGTTTTGAAGGTACTATCCAGGTATTTGTAGAAAATGATTATGCTAGAAAGTATAAGAATGAAATAGAAAAGTATATGGGTAAACATTGTTGCTATGTTACTCATATCAGACAGCAGGGCGCTATGAAAGTCATCTGGTAATTTAAAATAACTAGGGGTTTCCTAAATTTT
>NZ_FR898855.1:5237-5469 GCF_000437715.1 Catenibacterium sp. CAG:290 | reverse complement strand
CAGAAGGAGAAGGTGTCTTAGAACTTCCTTCTCTTTATAAAAAGAAATACTCTGATACAAGAAATGTATTAATAGAATGCCGTGAGACACAATCTCACAACTGTATTTCATTTACTTTACCACCTCATTCTCAAAAAGAATTCATGATTGCTTTCACTGATCCTAATGCATATCAGGATACACAGAAGCTGTTTAGTAGAAGTATTGATGAATGGCTCAAAGAAACACGTCA
>NZ_FR898855.1:0-5130 GCF_000437715.1 Catenibacterium sp. CAG:290 | reverse complement strand
CAACAGGCGTCCGGTGCTTTCGCCATGAATTGGTATAATCAAATACTCGGTTCAAATTGGGGCACTTACCCCGTTACTCCTCATATATGGAATAAAGATATGTATTATTCCAGCCTACCTTATACAATGACTGAACCAGACCTATGTAAAAAAACAATAAAATGGTTTGCCCAATATGGTATCAAATACCCAGGTACTAAATTTGAAGGTGGCATCTTCCATTCATTAAGTAATTCTCTATCAGTGATTCTTCTTTCTGGTGCATATTATGATTATTTTGTTGATAAACATTTCTTTTTAGATAACGAAGATCTCTATAGACAGATGAAGGAAATCCTGAATGAAGTCATTACTTCTAGAAATCCAGATGAACCACATTTGTACCACAGTATATGGATTTCAGATGCCTACTCCCTTGGCACATATCATACAGGATCAAACATCTGTGTATATCGTGCATGTCGTTCCCTATCAAGACTTGCACTTGAAATCTTTGATGAGAAAGAATATGCGATTGAATTAGAAAATGAAGCCAATGCAATCAAGAATGATATAGAAAAATATATGACTGTAGAATCAAATGGTCATCGTATTTTCCTAGAAGGTATTGCGTCACTTGATCCACATACAAAAGAATATATGTCTGATGAATGTTATCGTAAAGAGATGCTTGATCAAGGACTTCAGTTTTTAACTGATGTGAATCATGACGGTACTATCACATTAAGAATGCATGATGGTGAAGAATCAGACACTACATTATTGAATTATTATGGCTATGAAGCAGGAGACAGAACAACGCATTATGGACAATTTAGTTCAAGTGATGAGAATCCTACTTATAGTTGTCTGAGCAGAGGAATTAAGTGGGGAAATCAATCTGGAGCCACTTTTCCTGGATATATTTCAATATTGAATGGTGCTGATAATGTAGAAAACTGGAGTGGAGAACACGGCAGATTTAAAGAATTAGAAAGATTAGCTGATCTAGATGGCAGCTGGTGGTGGTGGCCTTATAAAGTAGGGGCACCTACTGGAGATGTCACACGAATGAACAGCTGTGGTAAATGTGGATGGGCCTCAGGTATCTTCTATATCTTGTTCATTACAGAATTCTTAGGAATCAACTATGATGCACCAAATAAACACTTAACGATTCATCCTAAGGAATTTATTGGAAACTTCTTCTGGGAGGATTTCCATATCGGTGAATCAAGATTTGATATCAAGGTAACTGATCAGCACATTCATATTACCAATAAAAATAATTATTCAATTACTGTCAATCAACATGCAGTAAAGGAAGGAGAAGATTATGAATTTACTAAGTAATATCATGACTTATAAAGGAGAACGTTCTAGAGCTGTATCACCAGAAAACCCAACTGGTGAAAAAGGCAAAGCATGTATGGAAGCAAGTGCCCTAGGTCCATCAAGAAAAGGACGTGGAAGCATTAAGTTACCTATGGGTGAAGAAACAGTGATTGCGGATATAAAAGGTCCAGGTATTATTAGACATATGTGGATGACAATCCGTGAAAATACTGAAAAAGGCAGCTTTGTCATGAGAGATGTTGTCTTAAGAATCTATTGGGATGGTAGTGATACACCTGCAGTAGAAGCCCCTATTGGTGATTTCTTCTGTAATGGTTTTGGTGAAAGATGTGACGTTGCTTCTTTACCAATCGTTGTGAATCCTACTGGAGGAATGAACAGCTATTTTGAAATGCCATTCGCAAAAAGAGCAGTCATTACAATGACAAATGAACATCCAAAAGATATTACATCATTCTTCTATACAATTAATTATGCTGAAGTTGATGCTTTACCTGAAAATTGTTTATATTTCCATGCTTATTGGCGCAGAGAACGTCAGACTGAACTTGCAAAAGACTATGTTATTTTAGATGATGTGAAAGGTAAAGGCTACTATGTAGGTACTTACCTTGGTTTAACTGCACTTGAAAGATATTGGTGGGGTGAAGGAGAATTTAAGTTCTATCTTGATGGTGATGAAGACTATCCAACAGTTTCATCAACAGGCTCAGAAGACTACTTTGGTGGTGCCTGGGCATTCCATCAGAAAGATGAATTAGGAAGACCTTCAGTTAAACCATATTCTAACTTATTCTTAGGTTATCCATTCTATTCAACAAAGGATAAAACAAGAGAAAGATTTGAAACAGGTAAGTTGAATGCTGTTCATGCCTTTGGTAATGACAGCCTTCCTCGCCATGGCTTATACAGATTCCATATTTTAGATCCGATTGCCTTTGATGAAGACATCAAAGTCACATTACAACAGATTGGTAACGATGATCTTTCATTATATGAAAGACAAGATGATGTTTGTACAGTCGCTTATTGGTATTGTGATCATAAAGAAGGATTCGATAAAGAATTCCCAAATAGAAGAGCAAGACTCCCAAGATAGTCTGACAGGAAGATATCCCTATATCTTCCTTTTCATGCGTGTAGGAGTTAAATTGTTTTCTTACATTCTGCAAGGTATAATTAAGAGTAAGGAGGTATCATGATGGATGTAAAAGATAAGGTTTATATATCACTTCAAGAATGCTTAAATGAGTCTGAAAATATCCCTACATCTCAGATTGCAGACAATCTACATTTAAGCAGACAGATTGTGACACATTATTTAAATCAGCTTTTTGATGAGGGAAAAGTAAAGAAAACAGATACAAGACCGACTTACTGGTATATTGAAAAAGAAGAACAGAATGCACCTGTCGAAGAAGAATTAGATTCAGAAGTATTTGATTCTATGATTGGTGCAACAGGAAGTCATAAGAAAATAGTAGAAATGTGTAAAGCCTCTGTTTCTTATCCACCAAATGGTCTTCCAATTCTTATTATTGGTGAAAGTGGTGTAGGTAAAAGCTATATCGCAAAGCTCATTTATAAGCATGCATTACAGACAGGGAGTATCGATAAAAAAGCACCTTTTGTCGTATTAAACTGTGCAGACTATGCCAATAACCCTGAACTTCTTTCTGCTACATTACTTGGTTATAAGAAAGGTAGTTTCACAGGGGCTGATTCTGATAAAACAGGCTTATTACAGGAAGCAGATGGTGGTTATCTTTTCTTAGATGAAGTACATCGTTTATCATTTGAAAACCAGGAAAAACTATTTGTATTTATGGATACAGGTAAATATCGACCTCTTGGGGATTCTAAATGGAGACATTCAAATGTGAGATTCATATTTGCGACAACAGAAAACCCACAAGAAGTCTTATTAGAAACATTTAGAAGAAGAATAACATTACAGATTACCATTCCTAACATTACTGAACGTCCTTTGCAGGAACGTATAGAACTCATTGAAACATTCTATAAAGAAGAAGCAGAAAAGATTAAAAAGAATCTCACTATTTCTAGTGGAGCTGTTAAAATGCTTTGTTTCTCTAAGTTCCCTGGTAATATTGGTAGACTAAGAAACTTGATTCAGGTCAGCTGTGCAGAAGCTTATTTCAAACATGGTAAAGAAGATGATCTTCTTATTTCTGAAGCAGAACTGATTCATGCAGGTGGAGATATACCAGTTAATACAGTAGGATTCCAGGCTGAACGTAATATGGAAATATCTGTTATATGGAATCAGCCTAAAGAATGTATTCATCAGGAATATTATGATGAACACCATACAGAAATCATGAATCTTTTTCACAAGATAGAATCTGCATCGTGGAGTCAGATAGATCAGCTCTATTTGAATTTTCGTGCAATACTTAGAAAAATCAATCCTACTTATATTAGATCAACAGAACAGCGTTTCTTTATGCAGGTCTGTAAGGATATATTGATTCGTTATGGTGTTAAAATGAATGATTCCTGTGGTAAAGAATTATATTTACTTTATATAACATTCAGTGAAATGCATATTGAAAAAGAACAGGAATGGAAACTTAAAACTTATTTTGAACAATCATGCCCTAGAGCCTTCTATGTTGCAAATCGCATTATTATTGAATTAAAGAAGTACGAATTACAGTTAGAAGATAATCTTGCTTTCTTATTTGCGCTAGCTATTCATGAATATATTAGTGAATCTCTTGAATTAAATGGGCTCATTGCAGCACATGGTGATACAACAGCATCTAGTATTGCAAAGGTTGTTAATCAGGCGTGTGGTACCTTTATTATGGAAGGTATTGATATGCCTATGGATACAACACTTGATCAGACTGTAGAAAAAGTACAGAACTATCTCCTGCATTCTGCTAAAGGTAAAGGATTAATCTTACTTGTAGATACAGGATCATTAAGCAGTATGTATTCAAAGATAAAGAATAACTTATCCGGTGATTTATTGATTATTAATAATGTTTCTACTGCTATTGCATTAGATGTTGGTTTAAAGATGCTAGGTCATGGCTCTTTTGAACAAATTGTAGAAAGCACAAAAAAGATTAACAGCTTTGATGTACAGTTCTTTGAAGGATTATCTAAGAATAAGAATATTCTTATTTCATGTATGTCCGGTGTAGGTATTGCGGAAAAGATACAGGAAATCATGAAGAAAACATTAGGTGACTGTGGCCTTGATTTTGTGACAATGGAATATAAGAAACTTTTAGATTTACTCAATGAAGATGAATCTAAGAATTTTGATCAGACTCTTATGATATTGACAACATCTCCTCTTCATGATGGTATTTCAACACCTTGGCTGAGTGTTTATGATATATTAGATGGCCATGGTGAAGAAAACCTATGGAATGCATTAAGAAGTGTAGTTACACCAGAACAATTTGAAGCATTGAAGAATGAATTTGTAAGATTCTTTACAATTGAAGGTATTGTCAGCAGACTACAGTTCCTCAATCCTACAGTCGTTATTCAAGATGTAGAAACAATTCTTCATCGTTATCAGGATTACTATAAGATGGAAATGTCAGGTCATATAAGATTAAACCTCTATATGCATATCGCATTTATGTTTGAACGTCTAATGACTGCAGATGATATAGATGATGAAGAAGAACCTACAAATCCATCACAAAAAGAATTCTATCGTATCTCAAAAATTGTTTTCCAGGATGTAGAAAAGAAATACCGTATTCATTTAGATAATTATGAATTATCTATATTGTATGAATTATTGAG
>NZ_FR898854.1:0-15245 GCF_000437715.1 Catenibacterium sp. CAG:290 | reverse complement strand
AAGTTCTTTACGAAGCTTGGAATAGTTAGCACGTTTCTGTTTAATAGCTTTACCACTAACAAATCCAGACTTATGTTTGCTATCATAAGTCGCAACAACAAAGTTAATACCTCTGTCAACTAGAGGCTTTTTTGCTTTCTCCTTTCAAATAATCATAGATTCTAATCAACCTCCTTAAATTTGTTCGAGTAGAAGGTTTAGAATTCTTTAATATATCGTTATCTTTTTCAAACTGAGTTTTTAAATAATTTTCTAATTCAATCAAATTTATTTGTTCTTTTTTCAAGTAAGCTATACATAGCATTTGCTTATCTATATCAGGTATTTCCATTAAAATACTTTCTATGTCAATTTGAGGGTGTCTACTACGTGCTCTCTCTATTGTTTTAGAAATAATATCTTCAAAATCTTTTACCAGCAACTTATCAATCCCTTCTATTCTCTGATATTTGTCCTCATATAAAGAATTAACAGGTAGTATACCTGAAACTTGTTTTGCTAGCGTTGGTGCATAATCTAATAAATCTTCAGTATTATATCTGAGATCATGCATCACAATATTTCTATACCATTGATCTGTAGAAATGCCTTTTAATCCATCTAAGCTAATTGTTTCTGTTGTGCCTATAGAAATTACTAATTCATCATTTGAAACTCTATCATCATCAATTGCAGCTACTTTAATATTTTCAGTAGGTTCATTTGATAAAGTAAACAAATATAATTCATCTTTTAATAATCGCAGTAAACGAACGGGTATTTTCATTTTCTTTTTGCCGATTGCATTATAAATTAATGAATAATCAGATAGAGTTATCTTTGTCATTGTAATCATTTTATTATCTTCAAATGCAAACGATGATTCACCAATGTCATACCCTTCCATTTCAGCATCGTATTCAATAAAAATAAATCTTTTTTTCAGTAATTTAACCTGTTCATTTGACATGCATTTTACTATAGAGCTTAAAATATCCCTAATATTAGAATCTGAAATAGAATAGCCCATGAAAATAATAGGATACTCCATGAATATAGTAAGTAGCTTAGCAGCCAAATATTCACGCTTCTCTTTAAATTCTTTATAGTCCTTTTCATTAATAACTATAGATTGAGGATCATTTAGAGAACCATGGATTTTATAAACTTCTGCAATCCCTTGTAATTGAGAAAACAAGAGTGCCTGCTGGCCTATATATATTTTATACTGTGACAAATATGTTTCAAAAAACAAGTCATAATTTGTTGTAATAATTCCAGCAATTGATTTTTTTGCAATATTGTTCAATAAAGTAACTTCATCTTTTAAATCTGGGCATAAAACTGATTTTTGTTTTAAATAATAACTCAGTTCAGCCTTAAATGGAGAACATCCGTTCTCTACTTTTTCAGTATATGCTTCATCTAAGCTTCTAATTTCAGGATTACGAAACCATTCTTTATTAAAGTCTTCCTCTATAAGTGATGCTATTTTAGGATTAATACCATATGGACTATTTTCAAAAGATGCTCGATCTTCATAAGAACGGTATGCAAATGAATCTTGGTTTAATTTATCAACCATTACTTTTAATAATCCCGTCCAGTCTGGTAAATTATAATATCTTCTAGATAATCCAGAGCCAACAAATAAAAACGGTATTGTATCTAAACTTTCAATTAGTTGTTCAATTGTTTTGTTCATATAACCATCCTTTCTCACTGACAATTATATAATAAAATTCTTTTAAGCGATATGTTAATGTTATCAATTCATAAGTAAATTAGCCCTACCCTTATATCCCTTTCTAAAGTTGTTGAGGCGAAACAATACGACTACTGCTTTGTCATAGATTATGAAAATATTCTCTTCTAAATTTAGAATAAGTCTTCTATATTATCTATACCCTTTATATGTAAAGATTACTTAATAAAAATGCATATTAGTTTTTATCTCTTCCTACTTATAGAATCATGAACATTCTTGCAATAAAAAAATAAGCCAGATTTCTCTGACTTATTCAAGCTTACACTCATAAAGAATCTGATTATCCTTTAAAGCTTTGTATTTATCACTTGTTTTGAACGTCTTTGTACTGCAACTTGGGGTGCATTAAATGTATTAGACAATGCATGAATAAGAAGTACTAGATCATTAATATTGTGAGATAACTCAGTATATGCTTCTTTGAAGGATGTATGAGGCATTAATAAAGCATCCGCAAAACGAATAGCTCTTAGTTCTATATCATTAATTCTGTATGTATGAGAATACTCATTACTTGGATTACTATCATAGATGTAATGAGCCAACTCATAGCATAAAGAGAAAAGAATTTCTTCATCAGTATATTCATTACTTAAAATAATGACCTTATCACTTTTGTATTTATTAATAAGTTGATTGGATATACCTATTGTTGCTTTGATATGGTAATCATTGAATTTTGTAGTATAGATATTAAAGCCTAATACTTTCGCAATTTCCATTACTGGTACTCTTCTTTTGTTGAGCTTAAGATTGTATTCTGGATTATTCAAGAGAGTATTAAGTTATTCTTCAGCATCAGTATCTATTTGATTGTAATCAAAGCAATTGAAGAAATCATGTTGTTTATAGTTTTCTATTTCAATACACATTTATGGTCTCCTTCTAATTTATTTAATAGTTCTAATACTTCCTTTATGTTCCTAAAAGTATATGCACCCTTTTGTATATACTTTTAGGCCATAAGAGAGAAGAATGTAATAATGAGTATGGTATGAGGATGTCTCTACCTTGCTTAATGCAGTGATCTGCTTGTCTTAATGCCCCACTCTTCTCTCCTGCTTCCATGATAATAGTCGCAATAGAAATACCACTCATAGTCGCATTTCTTGTAGGGAAATTCCATTTGTATACTTTATTACAAGGTGGGAACTGTGAGACAACAAGTCCATGTTTTTCAATTGCGAGTTGAAGGTTTTTGTTTTCTTTAGGATAGTACTGGTTAATAGGTGTTCCTATGACAGCTATAGTTCTTCCATTGTTTTTTAATGCTGTTTGGTGGGTTATTGTATCTATACCTTTCGCAAGTCCTGCATTGACAACTATATTTCTTTTAACCAATGCTTTAACAAGTATTTCTGTTTTTTCCATTGCTTCCTTAGAAGCATTTCTACTTCCTACTACACTTACAGACTTTTCATTTAATAAACGTACATTGCCTTTTAGAAATAAATATGGTGGTGCTACTGAAATCATAGCTAATAGTTTAGAGTATATCTCATCACCTTTCTTGACTAAGATAACGTCTTCTGGGAGAGTTTTAAAACTATCCTTGACTCTTAGATAGGTATGATAGAAATCCTTCTCTGATACGTGTAATTGTAAGGATAAGTAAGGGATATTATGTATGAGACCACTTCTATAATTGAAGTGGTCTAGTTGTACTATGAATTGACTTGTTTTCTTATCGTTACAATTGAAATATTGTTGGATTGTATAATACAAAATAGCATCTCTTACATATACATTATTGATATCCATAGTAGCCTCCTTTATGAGTATTCTATTATTGGAATGAGTGATTATCAAGAGAAGAAAAACACTATTGTATTCATAATATGTAGATGTATAATCAGGTCAGGAGGTATAAACATATGTGTTATCTTATCGCAAAAAGGAGGCATAAACCTGGATGTATCGCATTACAGACAGAGCCTGGAGAAGAAATGGCAAAATTTGCAGATAGAATACAAGAAAAACTTGGATATGATATAGAAATTATTACTATCAGTAGACCCACTGCCTATGGGGAGTATGAACCTTATCGTTTTGTAAATAGTTATGAGGAGTTTGAAAAAGAGGCAAGTCTACTTTAAAAGGAATCCTTAGTGTTTAGGATTCCTTTTATGCTCTATAAACTAACTTGTAATATGCTACTCGATATTTTTATGCATTACCTTTGCATTTTTATAACTTGAGCCTCTCAATAAGCTTGAAACAATAGGCTCCCATTACACTCATACTACGTGATAAATAAAATATAGGAAACCCCTGGCTATTTTGAATTACCTAAGATATCAAATGCACTCTTGCCTTTTCTTTTAAACTCACTTGTCTATTTTCTTCAACCACTCTATCAGTGTCAGAATATTAGCCTGCCGTTTCTTCGTAATATCTATCTGCTATATATTCCGCTGACTCTGCCCACAGACCGTTTTCTGTTTCCTGCAACGTCTTATATGTTTCTGATTTATAAAAACGTAATACAGCTTCTTCAAAACTAATTTGAAAATGTTCCTGTAATAATTTCACTACATCTCTGATCTGTATACATACATTCATTGTAATGTCTTTTCCATTAAAACTATATATATTCTCTGGCATAAGAGATCCTCCTAACCGGTTTTAGATATTCTAAGGCTTTTTCTGTATGATTGAAAAAAATACCTGACTCCTTTACTTTCCACAATCGTCATTTTTCAAATTATACTCCATGATTATTCTATCCACAACTTCTTCCGGTGACTTGTTATCAACAAATACACGATTGTGTATCCCTATCTTAGCATTAACCATTCCGTACCAATCTAGATCTGCTTGAATCTCTTTCATATAATAATCTTTATTCGCATTTTTGTAATTATCATCAGTATAGATCTCGTCATTTTCATCACTAAATACAAGCCTCGAAAAAATATTCTCTAGAGTATCGTACAGCTCAATCAGCAAATTATCGTCCGAAATAATGCTTGTTTTAAAGCTTTCAGTATAAGAAATGGGTGAAATTGCAAAGACAACATCTTCTTCCATTTTAATAATCTTCTTGATAATACTTCCTCGTTTCTGATCTCTCCACCGTAAATTCTCAGTGTTAACAAATTCCTCAAGAGACATTTTCAAGCGGTTTTTCACTTCTTCATCTAAATCGATAAACTTAATATCTAATCGTTCAGCAAGTAATTTCCCCACAGTAGTTTTTCCAACGTTAGAAACTCCAAATAAACATATCTTCATTCCTCTGTCCCCCCCTTACTGATATTATGCCTTTTATTAATAAAGCGTTCAATAATATTATCTCATTCTAATAGCAATAATATATTTTCCTAGCCTTAAGAAGAAAAAAGAGCGGTTTTAATCCGCTCTAGTGCATAGTTTATTTGTCTTGAGAATGTCTTTCACCGATTTGGAATTCTTCATTATGATCAAACATATATTTTACAGAGATAGGTGTGTCTCCTGTTAATTCAGTGAAGTCTTTTGTATGAATATCCATTTTACCTTCTCTAATAGCCTGTGCAAATGTAACCATGCCATCTGAAGAGAATGGTGCTTCTGAATCCTTTAGGAATACGCCATCAGTTGTTCTAGGGACACCCATTGCATCCCAGATCTGATAGTTTTCTTCATCAGTGACATTTACAAATGGTACATGGTTTCCTGTACTTACATCACCAATAGCACAGAATGTTGAAATAGTCATTAGTTCTAATCCGTTAATATTCCATACTTTATGATGGAATTCATTTGATCTATGTAATGCATAAGCTAATGCTTTAGCACAGTCTTTGCGAGAAATATAAGCCATTAGACCATCACCTTGTGAATTAGTAAGTGGTGCATTCATATGAGCGTAAGTAAAGTAGTTAGTAATCATTGCTTCAGCATATTGAGAGTTTCTCATGAACTGATAGTCTAGACCTACTTCCTTAATATATTTTTCAGTATAGATATGGTCTTTCTTTTCTACTGATGGGTTTGTTTCATCATCAGCATTAACCAAAGAAGTATAGATAATCTGTTTAACACCTGCTGCTTTAGCTGCATCTACAGCATTCTTATGTGCATTTTGTCTTTTAACACCAACAAATGGCATAGAGATTAATGCGAGAGCATCAGCCCCTTTAAATGCTTCAACTAATCCATCAGGATTATTAAAGTTAGTTACGTGTGTTTCTACACCCTTTTCAGCATATTTCTTAAGTGATTCTTCGTTATAACCACAAAAGATTAAGTTTTCTACTGGTTCTAATGTAAGTAATACGTCAGCAGCTAATTGACCTAAGTTTCCATCAACACCAGTTAATAATAGTTTTCCCATTAAGTTATCCTCCTATTTTCTATATTTATCATGATAATACTTTTAGAATTTGTTTATAAGTGAGTTTCAGATTTAGAAAATGATTTTTAGCTTTTCTAAGCCTTATAGGATGATACAGGTATTAACATACTCATCGTATAAGAACCTAGCCTCAAGAAGAAAAAAGAGCGGTTTAATCCGCTCTTATGCTTCAAGTGTGTCCTTGTATTCTAGATATTCATCAAATGTTGATAGACGGTCAATTGTACCTTCTGCAGTGAATTCGATAATTCTATTCGCAATTGTCTGAACAAACTGGTGGTCATGACAAGTAAATAGAATGTTTTCTGGGAAACGAATTAAACCTTGGTTTAATGCCTGGATAGATTCTAGATCAAGGTGGTTTGTAGGTTCATCAAAGATTAATACATTTGCATCATGCATCATCATTTTAGCAAGCATACATCTTACCTTTTCTCCTCCTGATAAAACATTCGCTTTCTTTAATGCTTCATCACCAGAGAATAACATTCTACCTAACCATCCTCTTAATTCCTGTTCATACATACTACCATCAGTAAACTGTCTTAACCAGTCTAATAAAGATAATTCACAATCATTAAAGAATGCTGAATTATCTTTAGGGAAGTATGACTGAGTAGTCGTAATACCCCATTTATAAGAACCTTCAAAGTCTTTGTCTTCTCCCATGATGATCTTAAAGAATGCTTCTGTTGCTTTATCGTCTCCTACAAAAGCAACCTTTTCATTTGGAAGAATAGAGAAAGAAACATTATTAATAAGAGTTTCTCCATCTACTACCTTAGTAAGGTTTTCTACATTTAATACAATGTTTCCTACTTCTCTACCTGGTTTGAAACCAATGAATGGATATCTTCTTAGTGATGGTTTCATATCTGCCATTTCTAAGTTATCTAATAGTTTCTTACGAGAAGTAGCCTGTTTTGCTTTAGAAGCATTGGCACTGAAACGTGCAATGAATTCTTCTAATTCTTTCTTTTTAGCTTCTGCTTTCTTATTCTGATCTTTCATCTGCTGGATCTGCATCTGAGAATATTCATACCAGAAGTCATAGTTACCTACATATAGCTGAATACGGCTGTAATCAATATCAGCAATATGTGTACATACCTTATTCAAGAAATAACGGTCATGTGATACTACAATGACTGTGTTCTTAAAGTTTAATAGGAAGTTTTCTAACCATCTGATACTCTTTAGGTCTAGATGGTTTGTAGGTTCGTCTAGTAAAAGAATATCAGGGTTTCCAAATAAAGCCTGTGCTAATAATACTTTGACTTTCTGGTTACCATCTAAGTCTCTCATATACATATCATGGTATTCTGTTGTAATACCTAAACCATTTAACATGATTTCAGCATCACTTTCAGCATTCCAGCCATCCATGTCTGCGAACTCTCCTTCAAGTTCTCCTAGTCTTATACCATCTTCATCATTAAAATCAGCTTTAGCATATAGTTTTTCTTTTTCCTGCATGATTTCAAATAATCTCTTATTACCCATGATAACTGTTTCTACTACTTTGTTGTCATCATAAGCAAAGTGGTCCTGTTTTAAAACAGATAGTCTCTTATTAGGTTCAATAATAACTTCACCTTTGTTTGGTTCTATTTCACCTGATAATATTTTTAAGAATGTGGATTTACCAGCACCATTTGCACCAATAATCCCATAACAATTTCCTTCAGTAAATTTTACTGATACATCTTCAAATAAAGCGCGATCTCCGTATCTGAGTGATACATTATGTGTTGATATCATAGTCTACATTTCCTTTCGTACAGAGATGTATTATGCCATATTTAGTTGATTATGTCTAGTAAAATTGAGATATAGGTGGAGGATAGAGATAGTAGTACTATTATATAGAGAAAAGAGACTAAAATAACTATATATAGTAAATTTAGTACTAAGATTACTATATGTAGTAAATAGAGAGTCTAAGATTACTATATGCATTAGATAGAAAAACTGATATAGGATAGATGGATATATAAAAAGAGCAGGAAGCAGTCCTGCTCATAGTAAAAGAATTACAGGTTTTATCCTGGTCGCCAGGCTCATATATCTATTTGATATATACTCGGACGAGATTATTTTTAAGACTACCTCTTGTCTACAGTTTGTCTCCTAACTGCAAGGCTCATATATTTTATCAATATATACTCGGACGAGGTTGTTTTGAATTCTACCTCTTGAATTCAACTTTTTACGGTGCCTGTACACCGGGAACATTACTGTTCCTTTACTTTATCTATAAGATATCACAGATTGGTGAAATGTCAATGAAACTAATCAAAATTTAATATCTCAGCAGGAGAAAGCACAAAACATAAAGTTGATGTAAGAATCACTAAAAGCGTCATTGAAGTCTATTACAAGAAGAAACGTATCTGTTCTCATAGACGTTTATATGGTGATTTTTGTCAGTATTCTACCAATATGGATAATATGCCATTAAAATAAAGCGGAACAACAAGCATATAACAGTTGAAAACCAATATTAAAGTTGGCAGACTCATATTCATCCAATCAGTTTGAGGAAGAGCACCATATGGCACTTCACCACTTAGCTGTGTCCCGCTACAGTTATATTAAATTAATTATTCTACATTATCAAGATCTTAAAAAAACAAAAGAAGAACAGGTGATTGATGATAACTATGCAATTATCAGAGGTTCATCATATCATGAGTAATACAGAGGAAATCCATGAGTTGACTTTTGAGCTAAAACAGAGACTTCTTATAGATACTGAAACAGATTCCAAACATAACCATTAGATTGAAAACCGTATTAAAAATGTAAATTTTATAGAATCTAAAGTTTTAGCGACTCAAGTAAATATACAATTAGGATATTTAAGTGGTCAAGTTCATTGGAATGTTTGGCCACTCTCATTGGAATGTTTGGCCACTCTCATCGGAATTTTATGAAAATTGCTAGTTGGCTAAGAGTACCGAAGAACTTGGTCAACCTAATCGGAATGAGTGATCAATTAAAGTGAAATTATTTAATTGTATTGACTCTCATATAATGTAATGTCCGTTTAACGAATAGATTAACAATCTCCCTACTAATCATGTAATTTAATCTATCCCAATAGAATAAATCAGATAAAAAGAATAACCAATTAATAATCATTACGGATAATTAAATAACAAAATGGACACTCTATAAATTTATCCTTAACTCATATCACTATATTTAATACTTTTCCACATACGTCTTCATCATTAATGTATCAAAACGATTCTCAAGTAAGTACAAATAATCTTTCTTTATGAATAACTCAGTACCACTATATAACGGAATACTATCTCTAGAATATTCATTATTTCCTTTATAACTTGAATACCATTTTCTCATTATAAAGACTTCATCACCTTTTTGATCAATTCCTATATATCTTCCATTTAAAAAATCAAAATCCATATGTATGTTAAAAATATCAGAAACTATTTTTCCAGGCCATAGATAAGTTTCATCTTCTAATTCTTGATCAAATGTTTTAATAAGATTAAACAATGATGTTGAATCATTTGAAACAGGATAGATCACGTCTTTTTCTATATTCACTGATTTGCATTCTCCAAATGGAATTCTCTGAGATTCATTTTTCTTCTCGACCATCCCTTCATATGCAACTGTTACAGATACTTGTCTAAAATCAATCTGTTTTCTTACCTCAATGCACCCTATTCTAACATACTCATCTATCTCATTGCTATGTGAAATAGGGTGACATGAATTTTCTTTATCATAGAGATGAATTTGTGGTTGTATTTCACGGCACTTAAACAATCTATACATGACTTGATAATCAGGTATCAAATAAATTAAAAATTGAGGAATTAAATCAAATTTTCCCTCGAGATAGACTTTTTCAAGAATTGAATGAAGAGCATATTGAATAGAATATGATTTATATACAGTATTTCTTTCAGTAGCACGTCCTGATGCATCGACATAATCTTGCATCTTTCTATTCAGCAACTTAGATTTATGTAATGTATTATAAATTTCTACATAATCGATACCACATACTTTAAAAAGATACATAATAGGATCTCGATAAGCTGCGTATTTAGCATATTTATCTGGTATACTATTTGAATTTTCTTCTCCAAGGTCATAAAGTTGTTCTGCTAAATAAAATTCAACATCTTCATTTTTCTTATAATTTGGTGCATCTTTATCTGAACATTGTGAGAGAAAACTCTTATAAATTGTAAATACTGAAAACATGACATCTAAAAGCATATTTCCTGTTGGATAAATATCATCAATTGCATCATTAATTCTCTTTTTCTCAGAATCTTCTAAACAATTACCATAATAACGTATTAAATCCGCAATAGCTAGTTGTGTCACAAGATTATACTTTCCTAATTTTTTCAGACAGAATAGTATAGATTCTGTAAATTCTAAATAATTCTTTTCTTCTGCACAATCAGCTATATAGGCAAAGGTTGAAAGAAATGATTCCTTTCCACCATCATTAAAACGCATTAATAAAACATTACGTAATAATGATAATTCATTAGTTTCTATTAAGATATTTTCATCTGGATAAAGGTCTAGATTAGGGAAACGAAGTTTCATAATCTCAAATGCATTTCTCCATATTTCAATCATTTTATTTTTATCAAATTCAAATGTTGATAATGTATTTAAGATGCCTTTTGTGATTCTTCCTGAATAGTTAATAATTACTTCTGGTGACTCACGATAAAATGTTTCTACAGCTACTTTGCAATTTAGTTGCATGCTATGGATAAGCTCTTCCTTATCAATAAAATAACTTAGACTTTCGTTAGAGTAAATATACATCAACATGTATACTTCTGCCAATGTATCATTATCTAGCTCAAGTTGCTTTATCAATATAAGAAGATTGTTTTTACGTTCCTGAGTGGTGTTAAATTTATAAGCTTGTGCAATTATATTTTTTATAAGACCAACAAAAATATTTCTATCATTTTGATATTTCTTAATGAATGCACAAATATTTGAAATATCTTTTTCATATAAATCATTGTTCTCAAACCACTTAATTGCATCTTCTATAGTTACAGCATCAAAATGTGGTTGATTATCAAATATATTATCAATTTTCTCTGTTTCTTCTTCACTTAAATTATCAGTGTTGTTGGTATTAAAGTATTCTATATATTGTGAAACATCAATTCCTGCAGAATCTGCTAATGTTATAAATCCTTTGATACTTTCATTTTTCATAGAATGACTTTCTATCCAAGGTTCATCAAGAATATTAAATCTCGAAACTATATTAATGACAAGTTCGTTCATACGACGTTTAATTAATTGCCTTTTGTATTCATTTTCTTCTATGAGCATATGATTTAATATATCAAGTGCAGATGTTGCTGCATTAATAATAGTTGTACTTATATCATTTGGTAGAGACTCAATTAATCCAATTATAATGTCTACATACTTAGGATTGTTACAGTACTTATCTATAACTGAACGTATCATTTCATCATGGACCCAGTTCCTTCCCTGATCAACCAATTGAGAAGATAAAAAAGCAAGTGCGTAGCTTGAATCTGTATCTAATAATATATCAAACCAAATATTTAGAAACTGATTTGTTGCTCTTCCATCAGTATGATTTACTACAGCAAATGCCATTTTTGTGATAATATCACGTTCTTTTTTTGTTTTACCTTCTAATGATTCATAAAACACATGATAAGATTCTAAAATCTGTTCTAAAATTATATCCTTGTGAAACCCATACGCCACTAGATAAGAGATTCCCTCATCATAGTACTTCAAGCCTGTTAATTGATTATACTTATAAATTATACTTGCAAAAAGAAGTTTTGAAGCTGCGATACCATCATACACCTCTGTGTTTTCCATATTTTTCTGAATCCTAAATAAATAAGGTTTAACAACTTCATAGTTATCAGCAGTTAAATAATTAGATATCAATTTCAAAAAATCTGCTTCAGTCAATGGGCCAACCGAACTATGATCCAATCTGGCAGAAGTGTCTTTAGTAAGGGTTTCTAATATTTCCAACACTGTAATTAAATCATTTATCTCACCATATTGTTTAATTAGATTCAAAGCTTTCTTATATGAATCAAAAAGTTCATTTTTCAAATAATACAAATCGTATGTACGTGTTTGTCCTTTGGAAATATTTGTATCACTTATCAATAATCTTAAGTTAGAAATAACTGATTCACAAATAACTTTAGGGTCCATATCCTCTTTACAAGCATATAATTCTGCCATTTTAACTGAATATAGAATCCAATTATAATACCAATTGATATTTTTACATTCATCACAGATTGTTTCTATAGCACTACTATTATTTTGCTTAGAAAGATAATATATTTGAGAGAAAAAATTATGATAGATTTTTATATCATCTTTATTTGGTATTCTTATATCTTTGATTTTCTCCAAACATTCTTTTGCATTTTCAAAGGTAACCTCACCACTAGGATAATAACCTGTTTCAATATACGAAAGATAGTTTCTCCAATTTATAAGATTTTGATTGTTCGCAATTGAAACAATTTGGTTGAATTCCATATAATCTATTAATTCATTATACGCAATCTCAATACATTGATTTATTATTGAGTCATCCTGTTTTTCTAAACTTTTCATAAGTTCAGGTACAACACAAGTGCCCTGCTCATCAATAATACATCTAATATAATACTTATAGTTTTCAACACCATATTTTGTTACATCTGGATCTAAATATAATTTCCACCATGTGTTCTTTCCTGTTTTTGATGAAATATAGCAAGCAATTAAACCCTCATTCACATTAAAAGTAGGTTTTCCATCGATTTGCATTAACTGATTCAATTTATCAGCTCCTTTGAAATCACAAATTGCTTGTAGATATTCTTCACCTGTACTTTCAAAATCATTCAAATCATCAAGCATTGCTAATAATTCACCAGCTGTTACTAAAGAAACTAAATCTCGTGCTCTACCTGCACTACGAACAATACAATTCAAATTCATTCTAATACGTTTTCGAGAATAGCCCTCTGAAATTGATTTACGAACAAATTCAGTATCTAGCAAAGCTATATTTTCATTATCCTTCTTGCTTTTATAGAGTAATCCGGTTAAAAAGTAAAATGATTTATCAAATTCAAAAAATGGTTTTTCTTGTAACCAATCCACAAGGAGACCATAAACATTCTTTTCTATATTAATTTTTTTCTGTTTCAATGAATCCAAAACAAACCTACGGAAACTTTCATGATATATAGAATAACCACCATTTGATTCATTTCCAATCAATAAAGGATGTAACAATGATATATCTTTATACACATAGTCACCGTCACCAGTAATCTCTATCAAATCCTCTAAGTTAAGATAGAAATCAGCTGCGCAAAGTGCATTAACTGTTTTATTATTATGAACTTTCGTATACAAGTATGAATAATAATCAAACAAGTTCGTATCATAGTCCGGTATATCTTCTATCAATTCTATACTTATATTTGTATTCTCTAATTCTTTTAAGATATAACTAATATATAAAGCGTTTCCTTGAGATTTCTTAAGCAGATAATCACTTAACAATGAATTTGTATCACATCCAACCCTATTATCACTAATATGAAAAGTATGCATCAAAGATCTTATTTGTTCTAATCCCCATGGTTCAATATCGAAAACATTATAGTTGTTCATTTTGAATTTTTCCAATTCATCTATCGGCTGAGAAGAGATTATAACACAACAATTATCTGGGTACTGTATTTTTAATAATTCAGATATGATTTCTGTCTCAGATTGTGAAATAACATCTTTATTAAGTTCATATTCTCTAGATATATGATCAAGACCATCTACCACTAAATAGAAGACATCTTTAATCTTAGAAAGAAGATTTTCAAATTCTTCTTTATTGGCTCCAAATCTTGTTATTTTTTGATTATTTAATTCTGGATATTGATCCACTATTTGTGAAACCAGATTTCCATACAATGAGGAAGTACGTATTCTATCAATATTATTGACATCTTGTAATGATTGGAAACAATTATAACGTATTACTTTTCTACCCTCATCCATAAGTTTACTGATGAATTCATCTATAAGCCAAGATTTTCCTGAGCCTGGATTACCTCTAACAATTACATGTTTTGAATCATTTATTACTTTTTCTAACCTTAGAATCTCATCATTAAGTTTTATATGATGTTTTAAATCTATGGGAAATTTTTGATCAATTTTTCCATAATCCATTATTAATCCGAGTTGTGCTAATAATTGACTAGTATTTAAGATATCTCCAATAGCCCTAGAGTGTTTTACTTTACTAGCGAGCTTATTAATTACATCTTCTACTTTAAGATTATTATTAGGATAAATACCAATACCAAGTTTTTCAACTTGTGTTATTAATACTTTTTCTATAGGCCCAGGATTATCTAAATTAAGACTAGCTTTAGGCATATCTAAAATAATTGTTAATTCATCACAAAAAGATATAAATTCTTCTCTGTTTATCTTAGCTTTCTCAATTTCCCCATTAAACTTTTTCCATTTTTTTGGTGGTAATTTCCCTTCTGGCCAAAATTTTTTTCCATCAAATAAATATGCAATATTTAGAAAAGGAAAAGATTCATCTGAAATAGGTTTTAAAAATTCTAAAATTTCATCTTCAGGAGTAGGTCTATCCCATGCGAGGCATAATTTTATTTTACTATCACTTATAGTTGTTCTTCTCTTTTTCCAAGATGCAAAAAGGTCACTCAATGCAGTATCATGACTATTCCCATTAGAAAAATCATCTTTAGTAAGTTTATGTTGTTTTTTATCATCAGAGTATTTAATTTGATATTCAGTAATACCATTATCTGTTATAACCTTTAAATCATCAAATTTATCACCTTCAAAATCTTTTTTATCAACAATTATTTCAGCATCTATATGATGAAGTATGAGATCTAATATAATCGAAACAGTAAAGTAATCCTGATATTCATATCCTTCATGCTTTGGATCAGCCATTTAAAAACCTCCTTATATTCATATAAATTGGTCAATATCTATAATATTAGAGTAGCAAAAGATAAAAAATTCACTCATTTTGTAAACACTGTTATGAAATGACCGTTGTCAAGACATAAATCA
>NZ_FR898853.1:4261-9178 GCF_000437715.1 Catenibacterium sp. CAG:290 | reverse complement strand
CCTTGATAGCTGTCAATTCTTAACTTAATGACATTGCTTCGGCGCTTTTTTTTAGTGCTTTTAATTGAGTGATCTAGAATGAAAGTATAGGAAACTCTTTTCCTAAATTGCAAGGAGAATGCATGATTAGAGTCCATCAAGGATAAACAGAACTATGGCAATAAGATAACTAAAAAAAATAGTGCGTAAGCGCAACAATAGAATCAAAAACTACAGCACGCATTGTGATTAATTATTGTCCTGATAATGATATAGGAATACTTGTTGTGGGCTATAACAAAACACTTCAGAAGGATTCCTATATAGGTAAAAATAATAATCAGAGTTTTGTTGATATCCCATATGATATTCTTCAAGATAAGCTTGAATATCTCTGTAAATCAAATGGCATCCTGCTTGTAATTCCGGAAAAATCGTACACCTCATAGGCCAGCTTCTGGGATAAGAGTAAAGAATATCATTTCAATGGTAAGAGAATATATCGTGGACAAGTGCTGAATGCAAATGTAAATGGTGCATTAAATATACTATCAAAAAGTAACGTTGTGGCTACAAGTGTCCAATACGATAGAGGCAACGTAGACTCGCATTAGTTGAAAACTGAAATACTAAGTAACTAAAAACTCCGACTTAATTTTAAAATTAAGCCGGAGTGGTTTATTTGCTGTGTTTTCCAATAATAAATACAGCAGCTCCAATAATTATGATTAAAGAACCACATATTGTCAATAAATAGGAAACAACCATATATTTCTCCTTAAGAGGACAACATCCTTATAAAGATAGTAACATTTATTGGTTCAAAAGTGTAGTGTTTTATTGAAAACAAAAGAAAAAATGCGATTTTAGTCGCATTTTCCCTATCTATCTTCAATATTCTTATAGTCTTTAAGTTCTCCCACGAATTTAGTGGCAGGTCTAACAATTCGTCCACTATAAAGCTTAGATTCAATATTATGAGCAACCCATCCAACTGTTCTACCAATTACAAAGAGTAATGTATAAAGATCTTCAGGAATGCCAAGCATATCATATACTAAACCACTATAGAAATCGACATTTGTACAGACATGAATACCTTTTCTCTTATAGATTTCCTCAATCGCAATAGCTGAGAATTTTCTATAAAATTCATATTCATCATGTCTGAATTTTTCATATGATAATTCTTCACATTGTTTTGCTAAGATTTCACTACGTGGATCACTTAGTGTATAAACGGCATGTCCAATACCATAAATAAGTCCTGTATGATCATTAAAGTCCCCATCTAAGATGTCCTGGACTATCTGTCTAATACGAAGTTCTGAAGCTTGTATACCAATTTCGTTAATAACAAGTTCCATCTGCTTCTTAACAGCTAAATTTGCCCCACCATGCTTTGGACCCTTCAATGAACCAATAGCACCAGAAATAGCTGAATAAATATCTGTACCAGTAGAAGATATAACAACATTTGTGAATGTAGAGTTGTTACCTCCACCATGATCTGCATGTAGAATAAGTGCAGTATTAAGTACTTCTGCTTCCTTATTAGAGAAAGTACCATCTCTTCTTAATAAATATAAAATCTGTTCAGCAATAGAATAATCATAATTCTGATGATGAATAATCATAGATCCCTTATCAAAATGATGTACCTTTGATTGATATGTATAGCTAACAATAACAGGAATCTTCGCAATCAAATCAATTCCCTTATCTAATGTTTCTAATACACCTACATTATCTGGATCATCATCATAGCTATAAAGCATCAATACTTCTCTTTGTAGCTTGTTCATGAGATTCTTCTCCGGATATCCCAAAATATTTAATTCTAGGTATCTTTCAGGCAAGGTGTAATGATTGCTAATCGTCTTCTTAAAGTGTTCCAATTCCTCTCTATTTGGCAAATAGCCAAATAGAATCAAGAAGCATACTTCTTCATAGAGGAAACGGCGTCCTTTTCCATTTTCCACAATGTCTTTTACATTGATACCACGATAATACAATGTACCATAGTCATCAACTTTTTCACTATCAACCTTCTTGTACCCCACTACATCTGATATATTTGTCAAACCAACTAATACACCAGTACCATCTTCATTACGTAAGCCTTTCTTTACAGAATACTTCTTATAAAGTTCACCAGGAATAGCTGTTTCATCCAATGATTTCTTAAAACAATCCTTTATATTCTGATCCATATCATCAACTCCTTTTTGAAGGTTGAATCTATTCTATCACATTATTCATAGATTGTATACAAGTATTCTTATTAATATCATAAGTTTATTTAGTTGTTTTATAATTATCTGTACATGTATTTGTGTTATATATAAAAAAAGAAGGATTACTCCTTCTTAATCAATCCAGCCAAAATGACGACATGCATATTCTATACCATCATCTGTAGAATCTTTTGTGACAAAATCTGCTTTTTTCTTTAAGTCTTCTACACCATTGCCCATCGCAATAGATGTCCATTCCTTTTTAAACATAACAAGATCATTCTCACCATCACCAAAGACTACAACATCCTTAATATCAGCCTTTAAGTATTCCATCATCTTAATGATACCTTTTTCTTTTGCATCATGTTGATAAGTAAGATAAGGTGGTACAAAGCGGATATGCCCCACTGTATCTCTTAAAGTAAGTTCTTCTTCTTTGTCTTCTGGAATCGCAATATAAATCTTGTAGATATCCTTCAAATCATCATAGTTTAATGACTTATCAAGAATATAACGAGTTGGTTCCTGTCTTTCTCCTACCTGTTCAATAAAGCGTTCATCCTTCATCACTACATCAATACTATCATTAACGGCAATTAATATTCCAAAGCCTTTTTCATCTGCTTCATGAATAAGTGCTAAAGCTTTTTCTCTGTCTAACGGACTATTTGTAACTAACTCATCATTATAAATAAGTGCTGCCCCTCCATTAGATACAAGATTATGGATACCAAGCATCTTAGCTGTTTCTTTTGTTTTATAATAGGCACGTCCTGTCGCAATTGCGACAAAATGTCCTTTATCCTGTAATTTTTTAATTGTTTCTAATGCACTAGGTACCGGAATACCTGTTTGTATATCTGTCAAAGTGCCATCAATATCAAAGAAAAAATATTTTTTATCCATGCTTCTCCCTCTTCCAACGTCTATATTCAGTTATATTATCTAATGCTTTTGTAATAAGTGCAACTAAATAATAAGCAACTACACATTCAAAAGCTACTACTATAATAACACGTAAGTCCGTAATAGGATACATATAAAAATAGGTTGGAATTGCATAAAGGCAGCCAATAGTAAGCAGGACGTTTAAACCAATATTAAACTTTCTTAAAAAATTGAGTGGTTTAGAAACCTTAAATAATACAATAAAGCTAATAAATATAGTCACTAAGAAACTATATGTAGAAAAGTATTTCGCATTTAAGAAAAACATCCATTTTAATAAGAAATTAAACAATACAAGCACTACAACACTTAAAGCACATGGAAGTGCTGTATGAATCACATGAGTGAGGAATCCTTTTGAATTCATTGTTGTATCATGTTCAAGAGTAATAATGAATGATGGTAATCCAATTGCCATACCACTTACCAAAGAGAGCTGGAAAGGCGTAAATGGATAAGTTAAGCAGAAGAATCCAAAGATTAGACTAAGAATTGTAGAATAAATAGTCTTAGTTAGATAGAGTGAGCTGACCTTTTCAATATTCGCAATGATGACACGACCTTCGTTTACAATTTCCTTCATTGAACTGAAGTTAGAATCTAATAATACAATATGTGCTGCCTGCTTAGCCGCATCAGCTCCATTGGCCATCGCAATACCACAATCTGCATCCTTAATCGCAAGTACATCATTGACACCATCACCGACCATGCCTACGACATGACCATTTTCCTGGAAAGCTTTGATAATCAATTGTTTCTGTTCTGGTTTAACACGACCAAAGACACATGTTTCTCCTAATACTTGTTTCATTTCTTCTACAGTATCAGGAAGAGTCGAAGCATCCATATAATTATTTGCGTTATCAAGCCCTGCAAGGGTGCATACACGAGAAACTGTAAGAGGGTTATCTCCTGAAAGGACTTTAATAGAAACACCCTGAGATTTGAAATAATCAAATGTATCATGTGCATCTTCTTTAATGATATCACTAATAGCAATAAGACAAACTGGAGTAAGAGAATGATAATGTCCCTCTTCTAAATAATCTGCTTCTCCTAACAGTAATACACGTAAACCAAACTCAGAATAACCACTGACCTGATCTAAGATTTCTTTATTATCAGTCAAGAATTCAGGAGCACCTAACACAAAAGAACGATCATCATCAAAAGTAATGGCACGATATTTACGTTCTGAAGAAAATGGTACTTCTGATTTCTTATGATATTTATCATTTTTAGTGAAGTAATTCATTAAAGCTTTCTGAGTTGGGTTGATATCATCTACTAAGAAAGCAAATGAGCCCATAATATCACAAATCATCTCACGCGTATATTGATCACTAATAGGAACAATATGTTTAACTTTAAGTTCACCTGTTGTAATAGTCCCTGTTTTATCAAGACATAGTACATCAACTCTGCTTAATGCTTCAATAGATTCCATCTGTTGAACAAGTGCTTTCTTTTTTGCAAGACGACCAACACCTAATACAAAAGATAAAGAAGTTAATAAGACAAGTCCCTCAGGAATCATCCCAATAACCCCACCTACTGTTTTAACTAATGCGGTATTAAAGTCATTTGGCATGGCCTTATATTGTGCTCTAAAGAGTAATAGACCGACTGGCACAATAATAATACTCATAACCTTGATAATCTTCTCAATAGAATCTCTCATCTCACTAGATGCAAGATTCTTATGTTTAGCTTGATTCACTAGCTTTGTAGAATAGTTCGCATTCCC
>NZ_FR898853.1:0-4227 GCF_000437715.1 Catenibacterium sp. CAG:290 | reverse complement strand
CCCTACACGGATTACTTTTGCATAACCACTTCCTGCCACAACGAAGGTTCCTGCATAGATTTCGTCGTTCTCCTTCTTTTTTACAGGTACTGATTCCCCAGTCAAAAGAGATTCATTGATTTCTAATGCATGATTTTCTACAACCTGACAATCTGTGCCAATCTGATTACCAGCTGTCAAGAAAATAATATCATCCATAACAAGTTCTTCTACAGGAACATCTATCAAAGTCCCATCACGTAATGTTTTTACTTTCTCTACAGTCACAACACTTAGCTTATCAATAGTTTTCTTAACCTTGAATTCCTGAATGATACCTAATATTGTATTAGCTACCATAACTCCAATAAAAGTTAAGTTCTGCAGCTGTCCTGAAATCACAATCAAAACGGCTAAAAATATATTTAGAAAGTTGAAATATGTAAGTGTATGCTGCTTCACAATTTCTTTTTTTGTTTTAGAAATAGACTGACCTGTATAATTCACTTGTCCTTGTTCTATTCTTTCTTGTACCTCTTGTTGTGAGAGGCCTTTTAATTCATTCATATCCACCACTCCTCATCTATTGCACTATCTTAACAAAGAAAAGTGTATTATTTGTGTACTTTCACCTTAATTTTTTCTTAAATAATAGATATAATTAACTTATCATCCAATGAAAGGGGTTATATTTATTATGAAACATTTATATATGATGCGCCATGGACAAACTCTCTTTAAATGATGCGTCATGGACAGACTCTATTTAATGTTCGAAAAAGAATTCAGGGATCATGTGATTCTCCACTTACTGAGCTAGGTATTAAGCAAGCTGAAGCTGCAAGAGAGTTAATCAAGGATATTGCTTTTGATCATTACTACTCTAGTACGGCTGAAAGAGCATCTGATACATTAGAAATAGTAACAGAAGGTCAAGTACCTTATACAAGAGTAAAAGGTCTTAAGGAAAGAGATTTTGGATTATTTGAAGGAGAAAGTGAAGATTTAAATCCTCATTTTGATGATTTTAAATATGATGACTTATTTCCCCACTATGGTGGCGAAACAACCAAACAAGTACAACACAGAATTGTAAAAACATTAACTGAAATCATGAATAAAGAAGACCATGAAGTAGTTCTTGCAGTAAGTCATGCCGGTGCTTCTATGCAATTCTTTAGTGCATTTAATGATCCAGACATTATTTTTAACTCTGGTTAAGTCATGCCGGTGCTTCTATGCAATTCTTTAGTGCATTTAATGACCCAGCCATTATTTTTAACTCTGGAGGATTAACTAATTGCTGTATTCTTCATTATACATATGACAACAATGAGTTTAAATTTGTAGAAATATTAAGACCAGAGGTAAAGTAGATACATATGAAAGAGAAAGTATTATTTTTTGATATTGATGGTACGCTTGTAGATAACACTTATGGAGTTCACGAAGTACCTGCAGGTGTAAAAAGAGAACTTAAAAGAATTCAAAATGATGGGCATAAGCTTTTTATCTGCAGTGGTCGTCCTAAAGCTATGATTAACCAGCAGTTCCTTGATTTGGGTTTTGATGGTTATGTCTTATATAACGGTGGTTATATCGAGATTGCTGGTGAATCTATCTTTGAAGAGAGAATGGATACAGAACTTGCGACTCAGACAGTTGATATGCTTGAAGAACTGAATTGTGATTATATGATTGAAACAGCACATCATATTTATATTGATAAGCGTTATAAAGAGCTTTATACGTTCTTTAAGAACCTCGGCATGGAAGAGATGTTTTCTATGGATTTTGACCGTGATGATGTCTTAAAACGTGCCATTAAAATAGAAGCCAATGTCACAAATAAAGACAAGCAGAAAGTAAGCGACTATTTAGATGGTAAGTTTGGTACTACTATCAGCTTTGATCAGCATGGCAGTGATAATTCATTTGAGTTCTTTTCACCAACCATGAGTAAAGCCATCGGTATTAAGAAAGTTCTCGAATATTATGGTTTAGATATCAAAGATACCTATGCATTTGGTGATGGTCTTAATGATATTGAAATGATTCAGTTATGTCAGATAGGTGTAGCTATGGGTAATGCCGTAGATGAATTAAAGGCACAAGCCGATATCATCTGTAAATCTATCGATAAAAATGGGTTAGAGGATATTCTTAAGGCATTATTTCCACAATAAACATCTTATCTTCACATAGGTATGATATACTCTAGTCGAGGTGATTTCATAAAAAAAGACAATGGTAAATTAGCATATTATTTACCTATTATGATCAGTTTAGGTGTCGTATTTGGTATTTGTTTTGACAATATAGGTATAGGAATCTGTTTAGGTGTCGGTGCAGCCGGTATCCTTTCATTGTTTTCAATAAAAAAATAATCCTCCGCAAGGAGGATTTTTTCATTATTCGATTGTAATCACACGATGATCAAGACGAGGTGCTGCTTCTGGAGCCTTACCATCCGCAAATCCTATAATAACATTTCCGATACCTTCATAGTCTTCTTCAATGCCCCATTCTTTAAGAAGTCTTCTTCCTTCTTCACCTTCAAATACTTCTTTCGCACGATGAATCCAGCAAGAACCAAGTCCTAAGCCATGTGCTTCATTGAGCATATTGCCAATCGCAAGTGATCCATCATAGATATATGTAGGATACTCTTTCTTTGATAAAACAACAATCACTACAGGCGCACCATAGAAAGGATCTTTATCACTCCCCATAATATCAGCATTCAACTTTGATAAATGATCTCTCATTTCTTTATTCTTTACTACTACAAACTTAACGCCCTGTCTGCCCATACCAGTAGGAGCATATAAACCAGCTTCTACTATTCTTTCAAGATCTTCATCTCTAGGCATTTCATCTGTATATTTTCTAATACTTCTTCTTGTTTTTAAAACATCTAACACATTTAAGCCCCCTTCTTATTTACGTTCTCAACAGTCACAATCATCACAATTGTACCTACTACACTTAATACTAAACCTAAAAATAATGTTTCATAAACACCCATACTATCTAGTAAAATACCACCTAAGAAACTAGCTAATACACCAGATACAGTCATACTTGTAGTAACGAGTGCCTGTCCTTTAACTGCATCCTTTGCATCAAATAATTTATCTACATAATAAACTGATGCTGGAATAAATAATGCATAAGCAAGCATCTGTGTTGCCTGAGCTAAATAGATCATAAACATATTTGTCGCAAAGTAGGTCAATGTATGTTTAAGTGTGAAGAATATGGCGGAAATGATGATTGTATTTTTGATATTGATTTTATTTTTATACTTTTCAAATAAAGCCATTGTTGGCAGTTCCAACATTGCAGCCAAGAATACTGCATTTCCCATATCTCCAGTATTACCACCAACGTTTCTAATTACATTAATAAAGAAATTGTTAATGATTGTATGATCAAAATAAACTAATACAAAACCAGCTAAGAAAATCATGAATTTAAGATGCTTCTTAATAAAAGCACCTGTACTTTCTTTTTCTACTACTTTTTCTTCAATGACTTCATCTACTTCAGCTTCTGGCATCTTAAATGAGCGAATAAGAGGTAAAATACCTAAGAAGATGACAATATAGGCAAGAGGCATTAAAGTAGGACTTACTGCCTTTACAACGTTTCCTAATACAAGAGACGCAAGAGCATAAGCCACTGATCCAATACCACGTGCTACACCAAACTTAACATCAATACCATGCTTCTGGAATGCGAAAGCAAGTGAGTTAACTAGAGGCATTGTAGTATAAAGAATTGTAGAAACTGCAATAAACAAAGCAGCAGCTAAGAATGTCACCTTACTTACAAACATGAGGAATACAGATAGAATACTACAAAGACCAAACATGATCATTAAGACTTTCTTCATTGAAATGTTTGACTTATCTACAAATCCTCCAAGTACGGGTTGTGCAATACTTGTTAGAATATTTGCGATTGCAAGTACAATCCCAATTAAAGATGAACTCATGCCAATTGACCCTAGATATACAGCGGCATAGCCAATAACTGCACAGAATCCTACATAGTAAATCCCCTGCAACATTGAGTATCTAACATTAATACTTTTTGATTGTTCCATTTTATGATCTCCCTTACATGTGATAATAATATTATAACAGAACAGAAAGAATTCTGTAATCTCTTACATATTCTGAAAATAAAAAACTCAGGATTTCTCCTGAGTAACATTCAATGGCGCAGGTTGAGGGATTCGAA
>NZ_FR898852.1:295-548 GCF_000437715.1 Catenibacterium sp. CAG:290 | reverse complement strand
TCAGTACGAATATTATCTATTCTATGATGAAGTTTCTGTACCTTAAGCCTTTGTTTTTGTATATTTGTTTTTTGAGTGGACTCTCCTTTCTTTAAATTTTCATACTTTCGAGAAAGACTTCTCTGTTCTCGAATAAGCTGTTTTTCAAGTTTCTTTAATCTTGCAGATTTGTTAATGTTCTTATAAGTTTTACCATTAGAAACAATGGCAAAATCCTTTAATCCAAGGTCAATGCCAATTCCTGCATTGGAAT
>NZ_FR898852.1:0-127 GCF_000437715.1 Catenibacterium sp. CAG:290 | reverse complement strand
TGCGAACCCAACCAAGTGACGGAATATTGATTCTGTGTCTTTCGCAACGACAATCTTTTGGATTATTCTTTACAAAATACATTTTTACATCAGATTTGCCTTTCTTTTTAAAATTCGGAAAAGCACT
>NZ_FR898851.1:0-3151 GCF_000437715.1 Catenibacterium sp. CAG:290 | reverse complement strand
AAGTTCAATTTGCGATACATATTGTGAAAGAAAACAATATGATAAGGCATCGGAATATGCCAAAAGAAATTATGAAGCGAGTTTAAGGGAATATGGTGTTGATGAGCCTATGACATTTAATCTGTTGGCTAAACTTATAGGATTTTATGAAAAAGCTGGAGATAGAAAATCTATTGATTCTGTTGTTGATGAATATTATAGAATTCGAGAAGAGACTCTAGAAATTGAAATACCAGATTCAACGGATGATGATATTCTATTCTAACACTCGTTAGTGTTAAATGAGCGTTAGAAAGTTAAAAACCGCATAACTAAGCCAAAAAATTAATATAATAATGAGCGTTAAAACGTATTAAATGAGCGTTAGAATAATATATACTATTTCTTTTCAAGTGTTACTTCCTTGAAATTCAAGTATAGCCTTAATAGAATTAAATAAGAATATAAATAAAGGAGTTAGTAAAGATGCTAAGAAAAGATTTCTTATGGGGTGGTGCAGTGACTGCCCATCAAAGTGAAGGTGGATATACTGAAGGGGGGGAAAGTTCCTGCAGTATGTGACTTGACAGTTACTGGTAAGTTCTCAGACTTTAAAAATGGTATTGATGCTTATCATAGATACAAAGAAGACTTTGATTTATATAAAGAGTTAGGATTTAATGCATACCGTTTCTCTTTAGACTGGTCTAGACTTATGAGTGATGAGAATACATATAATGAAGAAGGTTTTGCTTTCTATGATGAATTCATAGATGAATTACTAAAGAGGGGTATAGAACCTATTCCTACACTCTATCACTTTGAAATGCCTGTATTCTTATATGAGAAATACAATGGTTTTGCGAGTAGAAAGGTTGTTGATCTATTTGTAGAATTATGCAAGAAGATTGTAGACCGTTATTGTGATAAAGTAAAATACTGGATTATCTTCAATGAACAGAATGGAATACTACAGAAAGGACCAAAGATGTTCTTTGGTGCTGTTTATCCTGAAGGAGAAAACCCTATTATTTTAGATCATCAAATTATGCATAACACTTTAATCGCGCATAGTTTGATTAACGAATACATCCATCAAAAAGGAGGCTATGTTTTAGGTATGGCCACTATTGTACAAAGTTATCCTGAAACATGTCATCCATTAGATACATTAGAATCTATGAAAGCTCAGAGTGAAGCATTTGTATTCCTAGATGTCTTTGCGAGAGGACATTACAACAGCTATTTCCTAGCAAATATGAAACTAGAAGGTACAATGCCAGTCATAGAAGAAGGCGACTTTGAAATACTTAAGAAGGGTAAGACAGATGCTCTTGCGATAAGCTATTATATGTCTACTATTAGCCATTATGGTGAAGATAGTTTGACTAATGTAGAAGATGTAGTTATTAAGAAGAACCCTTATTTAGAAATGTCTGAATTTGGCTGGACAATAGATCCTATTGGTTTACGTATTACTTTAAGACAACTCTATGACAGATATGAAATGCCTATCTATATTGTAGAAAATGGTTATGGATGTGATGATCAGTTAGTAGATGGTGTTATTAATGATGATTATCGTGTTGATTATATGAGAAAACATATTGAAGAGATGAAGAAAGCTGTAGAAGAAGGTGTAGATTGCAGAGGATACTTGTCTTGGGGTCCTATTGATATCTTAAGCAGTCGTGCACAGATGAAGAAGAGATATGGTTTTGTCTATGTGAATAGAGATAATGATGACTTAAAGGATATGAGAAGAATTAAGAAGAAGTCATTTGAATGGTATAAGAATGTAATAAGTAGTAATGGGGAAGTGTTGTAAGGAGGAGTGATCCTCTTTTTTTTAATCGGAAATAAGTTAAAAATCAATTATTCACTTAAAATTTAGAGAAAAACAAGAAATTCTTTTGAATAATATAGTAGAGATAGAACATTATTTGTTTTCGGAAACAATTAAAGGAATAGTTACTTTCACAATGGCAAGAGAAATATTGAGAGAAGGAGGTTATTCGTTGATTAATGAAATAGAAAATCGTTTCAATAAAGAAATAGTAAGTACTCTTATACGTTTTTTTAAGAATAGTCAGTTAAAAAAGAAAGGTGGTGTTTTATTCTTTTCTACTTATTATCTAGAACTTATGGATGAATATGACCGTAACGATAGCATATTTATTACAAGAAATAGTAATGGTATTACTGTAGAAAATCTTTGTGATATTTTGAAAAGAAATGATATTAAGAAGAGTGAAGCTTATGAGAGTGGATATCTTCAAAGAACTACACCATCTTATAAGTCTTATATGAAGTTGAAGAAGAGTATGAGTGAATAACTGATTGAAAATATGAGGAGGTTAATAGTATTGAAATCTAAGTACTCTATAGATGAGCAATTGAAAAATCTCGAAGACAAGAATGTTCAATTCAATATTATGAGTAAAGAAGAAGCACGAGAGTATCTACAAAATAGTACGTACTATTTTAAGTTGAAATCTTATGAGAAATCATTTGAATACAACGTGTCAAAGAATCAATATATTAATCTTGAATTTGCATATCTGGTAGAATTGTCTAAGCTAGATATGTACTTAAGGGAATTGATCATTAGAATATCATTGCATACAGAACATTTTTTGAAAGTCAAATTAATTGATGATCTTACAAAGAATGAAAAAGAAGATGGTTATCATGTTATAAGAGAACTGTTTTCTAAATATCCATTTATGGTAGACCATATTAATCAAAAGAAATATAATTCAGCATGTGCAGATTTGATTCATAAATATGAGAATAATTGGGCTGCTTGGAATTTGATTGAAGTTTTATCATTTGGTGATTTTATTAAGTTATATGAATTGTATTATTCATTATATCCAGAACAGGCTAATGAAGTTGCTAGTGATCTTATATGGCCATTAAAATTCATTAGAAATGCATCGGCACATAATAACTGTTTGTTGAATACTTTGAGAAAACCATATGTATATACACATTTGTATGACAAGAAGAGAAGAACAATTATAGTAAATAAGAGATTGGTTTCGCTATTATCATCAGTTCCTGTTATAACGAAAAATAACAGAAAGAAAAAGATAACTAATCCTATTATTCATGATTTCGTGGCAAGTTTGTTTTTGTTTGATGAAATATGTACAAGTCAAGTGTTCAA
>NZ_FR898850.1:0-2177 GCF_000437715.1 Catenibacterium sp. CAG:290 | reverse complement strand
AGTCCTGTGCGTCTACCAGTTTCGCCACCAGGGCACTTCGCAATCGAGACTGCTCGTATAATATACAATGAATTCAAAGGTTTTGCAACCCCTTTTTTAAAATTATTTTTTATGTTTATAAAATATGCACTATATATCAATGTTTTTTTATATATCTTTTTTAGTAAATCTTAATAGAATCTTCAGATTCATAGATATATTCTGAGTAATCACCTTCAAATACAGCTAAATGTTCAAAAAAATGACTCACTAAATTGATATTTTTCATTTCTTCTTTGGTAAACCACTCCACTTCACCTTCATTACTACTTCTTAAATCACCAGTAAATTTAGTTGCAGAAAATAAAAATACTATATATCTTCCACTTTCTGCCCAGAATTGTTTCACGCCTACTAAACGGGGATTCTTCATAGTTAAACCTGTTTCTTCTTTTACTTCTCTTATTGCAGATTGTACAATTGATTCTCCAGGTTCTATATGTCCTCCAGGAAATGTATATCCCTGCCAATCTTTTTTAACTCTATTCTGCAGTAAATACTTATCTCCATCTTTTATCATACAGAGATTAGTTAATTCAACCATTTCAGTTCTCATGGCACTTTCTCCTCATATATCGCTTCTCTAAGCTTTATAAACCATTATACATAAACAGTTATCATATATATACAAAACTGCCTCAAAACGTTTATTTATGCATATTACAAAAGAGATGCAGTGAATTCTTATCCCTATGTGTAAAAACCAGCTATATTGCACACGCTGTTCTTATATCAGCTGCATATTGAGACATTCTCGTTAGATATAATGTATCACGAGGAACAGATTCAATATATGCAAGATAAAAAGGAACGTACATTTTCGTACGTCCTTATGTCAAAACAGGTTTATGAATTCATTATATCCTACAACACTTCTTTTACTTTAATTTTTGATACAAACCAATGAAAAATAATACAGAATAACAACGCAAAGACTACACCAAATACATTTTGGATTATTCTTAAGCTTACTGCTCCCTTTAATCCATATAGTTGTGTTGCTATAGCTAAAGCACCAAATGTATTGAAAACAGCCTGCCAGCTATATTGTGTAGAAAAACCTACTCCAATTCCCCCAATCACACCGATAAATGCATAGATTGGTGAAGGAAGCAGGAAATATAATACTGTAAAGCATATCACTCCTGCAATATTTCCAATAATTCTCTTACGTACTCTATATTGCATGTCGTCCATAAGTGGTAAGATCACAGACATTGCGGCAATACCAGCCCACATAGCACGTGGCATATCGCAAAGTTCAGCTATACATATTACAACTGGCACACAGATAATCTGACATAGCTGCCATTTTGTTCTTGTGGAAGATAGATCAAATTCCTGTAATATATGTTTTACATGCTTATCGTATGTTCTATGCTTATGGTTTCGATAGAATACGATACAGGTAAGAACTGCACCTACAGCCATTCCAGCAATTCTCATCAAATAGCTCTTTCCAGATACGTCATACCCATATAATAATAAATATCCTAGCACAAGTGTAGATTGATTGAACATAGATGGATTATGACATCCTAGAAATACTAATATAGCTAATGCAACGATATTTACCAACATTCCTGTGACTGGAGGAAGTTTATTAGCAAGGTGTGAACACACAGTCATATTAATGAAAAATAACGCCAGAAGCACTGTAGATTGTCCTGTATGTATTTCAAAGTGTGCCTGTCTAAATACCATAATACATAAGAGAACAACCACTCCAGCAATACTATTCTCACTTCCAAATAAAATACTAAATAATGTTACAAAGAGAAAGCAGAATGCCACTGTGATTGCAATTTTAAAAAGATATACCGCTATGTGATATAATTTTTCTTTTGTTGTTTTGCTTTGTCTGATGAGTTCTTTAGAACCAGACTGATTCAATTGTAATTCCTGGTAAAATCTCATATGATACCTCCTTGATTAAAATACAAAAAAACTCAGGATCTCTCCCGAGTAACATTTAATGGCGCAGGTTGAGGGATTCGAACCCCCGCAGGACGTTAATCCTCTGTCGGTTTTCAAGACCGATCCCTTCAGCCGGACTTGGGTAAACCTGCATCATAAATAAAATGGTGGTTCCGGCCGGAATCGAACCAGCGACACGAGGATTTTCAGTCCTCTGCTCT
>NZ_FR898849.1:36591-47448 GCF_000437715.1 Catenibacterium sp. CAG:290 | reverse complement strand
TCCATTTTACAACCAAGAGGTGCAAATCTTTATATTAATATAGTGGACTTGTTTAACGGATTCACTGGACTTTTCTAGCGTAACATATGGACTTATTTTACCGTATGGAGTGGCCTTGCCACTCCGTAATATTCACTAACTTGCAGATTCAGTATATCACTATGAAATAGATATCACAATTAATATATTAGTTATAACTAACAAAAAAACATGAACATCATGTGTTCATGCTTATGATTCTTCATCCAATTGTCTTATACCTTTACCATTCTTACGCACTCCTGCCTTACCAATATAGACAATACCTTTATTGGTTGCTTCATCTCTCCCAAATAAGAAATAGATGCCTGTTTATTTTAGTTCATCTCTACTCTTACGTTCTTTTTATGAGGTACGCGGAAATATAAAGACAAGACCTGTCTAGTTCGCAAGTGTGCATTTAATAATTGTATCAGTTCCTGCAGGTAGGATAAATGGTGCAGCAATTGAATAATCAAATATCACAATGTCTGCCTTATACATGAGAACCTAGATTGTAGGCTTCTTTGAGTTTAGTATTACTAGATATATCTCCACCACTAGATACACCACCACAAAGTACAGTACCTTTAATAGATGTCTTTTCAAAGCAGTCAATCCATCCATTTAGTCCAGTAATAGCTTTTTCAAAGACTTCGTCTCCTTCTTCTGCAGCTGTCGCAAGAAGATATACATCTCTAAACTTATAATCTTTAGAATACATTGGATTGAGACGATCAATAAGAGTTTTCATCTGACCACTCATTTCATAATAATAGATAGGTGTAGCCCATACAACAACATCAGCATTAAGTACACTATCCATAATATCCGTAACATCATCCTTAATGACACAATGTCCTAGTTTTTGACATGCAAGACATCCAATACAGAAACGAATATCTTTATTTTTAAGTGAGATATATTCTACCTCATTTCCAGATTCTTTTGCCCCTTCTACAAAACTTTTCGCAAGTAATTCTGAATTACTATTACTTCTCAAACTTGTTGATAATACAACGACTTTTTTACTCATAACATCCTTCCTTTCCTATAAGAATAGCTTAAAGGCTAAAGTGAACTTCAAGGCAAGAGAATTATTATTTTCTTTGAAGTGTTTTACCTAATAGTTCTCCTATGAGAGCAATCATAGAATAGGCAATAACATAGACCCATGCTGAAGTGTTGTAATATATGAATAATGTAGGAATAAACAGAATTGCGACAATAAGAGGGTAAATGAAATCAAATTTATTGCTTAATCCATAAATAATGGAAGTGAACAGTGTTATAAGAGGAATGACAATGAGTAGAATAAATATACCACTTCCTGTATCTTTAATTAATATTGGAATAAGATAGAAAGTAATGAAAATAATGAGATAATAGATCCAGTTCTTTTTAATTTTATCCATAATTACATCTCCTTATGATTATACATTATATAAATTAACGTGATTTTTTCTTAAAATAGAATACACCAATCAGACACAAGACAATTCCAATCAAAAAAGGAATCGAATAGAGATAGGCAATTTCAACTGGAGCACTCGTTCCTCCCACTTTAATGTGCCATTCCATATTACAATAGTTATAAGCAACAACAGCACACATAATATGAGAGAGAATAAGCGAGAAATAGTTTTCATAATGAATCCTACTAGTTCATTAAATTATCCTTTAAATCTAATATTTTAGTTTCAATTTGTTTAATAATTTTTACGAATTCTTCATCACTTTTACCTGTAGGATCTAATAATCCCCAGTTATCATCAAAGGGTCTACCTATGAATGGACATCCTACATTACATCCCATAGAAATCGCAATATCTGGTTTTGGGATATCCTTTATAAGTTTAGAGTATTGCGCCTCTTCCATATCTATGCCATACATCTGTTTCATTATACGAACAGCATCTTGATTTATAACTGGTTTTGTTTCTGTTCCTGCAGAATAGCTTTCAAAAACATCAGATGCGAGATAATGTCCTAATGCTTCAGCTATCTGACTTCTACAGGAATTATGAACACATATAAATGCAACTTTCTTTTTATCCATAATAAGGACATCTCTCCTTTATACATTGTTTATTCAGTTTTGAATAATGACAAGATGGATGTTCATATTCTAAAGTAACATCATAATGCGCATTGATATAATCAATCGCATTCTTAAATGAAATCATTGCGTCTCTTTTACAACATCTAGGCCCATTGATTTCACCTAAGTTCTTTAATGCGTTTGAAGTAAATTCCATATGATCTCCCCAGGTACCATCTAGCGATAAAGGTCCTGTATGATCAATGAGTGATAATGCTGCACCAAGTGATGTGACTGCACCGCATACTCCCCATAAACCACACATAGCACCAGGCATTCTTAATCCTTCTATCATGATTTTGTTTAATGCATCATCTAAATCAATTTCACCACCTGCATTTTTAAATGCAACGAGCAAACATGCTCCATCTAAAATATGATGTTCCGGTCCATGAATATTGATATAGTCATAATCCGCAATTTTTTTAAATATCTGTATAGGATTGTTTCCCTTTTCTTTCTTTATATCTTTGATGATTCGTTCGGCTTTTTCTTGTATTGTCATGAAAAGTCCTCCTTTATTCCATTATATAGTAAAAGTGACAGGATTACTCTATCGCCCTAATTATTTCTATTTTTTCTTAGATATGCGGATCGTCAAAGGTATTTCAACCCATAACATCGCAATCCACCCTATCAAGTAAGAATAAGGTAAGGCTTCTATTCCAAAGTTCCATATTAAATGAAAAAGTAAAAAAACGAGACTACATTGAATCTCGTTCTAGGTAATATATTCATTATTCTAATGTAAGAAGTAATGCCATCTTGAAACGTTTAGATGCTTTGACTGCATGCATGCCACCCTTCGCAAAACAGAAGTTCTCTCCTGCTTTAATGACATGGTCTTTACCCTCATAACTGATGATACCTTCACCATCTAATGCGAAGATGATAGCTTCTCCTGGTGCTGCATGTTCAGTAAGTCCAGTTCCTTCATCAAATGCCATTACTACAAATTTCATCTTCTCATTATGTACAATATCCATATTGATAATCTTACCTTCTGAATAAGGTAATAGTTCTGCAAGTTTAAATACTTCTCCTGGTTTAATCATTTCGTTCATAATATCTGTCCTCCTAATCATTGTTTCTGTATATATGACACCATCTTTAGTTCTTATACCTATTGGGGTATCAGTGAATGTGATCATACTTTCATTTGCTTTGACTACTTTGGTATAGCCATTATTTCCATAGACTTCCAACTTACCTTTCAAGACATAAATCATCTTATAGTAAGGATATATTTCAGCACTTATATCTGTATTTCTTGCAAGTAAGAAATAAGACAGTGTATCATTTACTGCTTTAGAAGTCGTACAGCCTGGTATTGGCTGATTATCCTTTGTGATAGAGAAGACTTCTCCTATTTTTTCATTCATGTCTAACTCCTTTCTTTATGGGATGTCTAATAACTGTTTTCCATTTTTCTGGTGCGACTCTTCTTGCATCAGAAAGATATATTTCATGATGTAATCTTTCTTTTGAAAGATCATTGATATATCCATTTTCTTCTAGATATTTATCCATAAGTGCAACAGAAACGGGTTCATCATCAAAAGGACCAATATGCATCATCTGTACACATAATCCCTCATCAATAGTAATAAATTCAGCACAAGAACAATCCATCTTTTTCTTAATAGATGCAGTTTCTACTGCCCATTCAAAATCTTTTTTAGTAATAAAGTCTGGTAAACGAATGACAGAAATCCAATTAAAAGTAGATTTATCGTCATAATCTATACCTTCAATACCATCCTGCCACCAGAAACCTTCTAGTGGAGGAACCACATATTCAAAGAATCCTTCTATCTTATAATCTGTTTTATAGCTCATCTTAAGTGTATAAGCGACTGCATATAGTACACTAATAGCCTTCTGATAAGCCCTACCTTCCTCGTTTGGATCCCCTTGTCCTCTTACCGCAATATAGTTAGCACGAGGGATAGTGACTATCATGGGTTTATTTTTAGGCATGTAGAATTCTTTATATTCTTTCTTAAAATCAAAAGCCATATATTACCTCCTGTATTAATTAGCATAGAAAAAGTCTAGAACATCTTTATACACTATTTCTTTATCTATTTCATTGAGTAGTTCATGTCTTTTATCTTTATACAGTTTACTCTTGACATTTTCATAACCTACTTCTTTCAAAAACTCTTCTAATTCATTAAACTTCTGCTTCCCTTGGATGACTGGATCATCAACACCTGCAATTAAGAATATAGGCAAAGAACTGTTTTGTGGATTCCAATCTTCTTTGATAAAAGCTGATTTTAATAGTTGGAAAAGATTTATAAAGCCACTAGTGGTAAAAGTAAACCCACATAGAGGATCAGTGTTATATTCATACACAGTCTGTAAGTTAGAACAGATCCATTCATTTTCAGTTGTATAGCCTTTGTTGTAGTATCCTACAGATAATCTATTCAGAATCTTATTAGGTTTATAGTCTTTATAAAATAATCCAGTAAGTTTTCCTGCAAACAATGCTAGATCAACAAGTTTATTTTCTGTAGGCGGACCACACAATACAATCTTTTCAATATGCTTTTCATATTTTTTTAGATAGTTTCTAGAAACCAATGTACCCATACTATGACTAAATATAGAGATATTTAATGTAGGATATCTGTTTTTCAAATATTCTGTAACTAGATAAGCATCATCTACAATATATGTTATATCGTTTGTATAGAAATATCCTAAATGTGATGTGTCTTTTACACTTGCACCATATCCTCTATGATCATGAATGGCACAAATATAGCCTTGTTGTGATAAATAGTTCATAAAGTCATAATAGCGTTCTTTATGTTCAGACATACCATGTATTAATTGAATAATACCGATAGCCTCTCCTTCTGGTTCAATAATAGCTAGTTCTAGGGGTAATTGATCTCTTTTTGATAAGAGTGTTTCAATAATCATATGTATTTACCTCGTTTCAAGTATATTTTTTGTACAATTTAATACTACACAATTAATATGAACTTTAGATGATGTATCTAAATATGAAGAGTCATTCTTATTATTCCTAAAATAAGCAAATGTACTGGATAGAAGAAATAGTTGAAGAGCTTGTTTTGTCTCCCTCTTTCTCCGTTATAAGTGAGATTCAAACCAAATCCAAGTAATGCCCAAGGTTCCTTAAACATTGACACATAACAAAATGGTATAGAATAGATATATTTATCATGAAATAGATACATGAAATAGCCAATAAGTACAGCATGATGTTCATAATCTAATCCTAGATTCATAGCTACAAAACACATAACTGTGACAATGAGGATGGATACAACATACCATAATGGTTTATTCAGTTTCTTTTTTAATACATCTATCACCCATATAATGGCAAGTACAAATGACAGTGTAAACATGATATTGTTCCAGTTGGGTTCAAAGAACAAAGCCGATGTACACATATCAAATGGGACTTCGGAGATGATTCCAAAGAGTAAAAGAGTTCCTAAGTATTTCCATTTGTTTCTTGTATGAAAGTATCCTTCTATGAGAAGAAAGATAAATATTGGAAAAGCAATTCTTCCTAAAATATCAAATAAATCACTTATTCTATTAAACAATCCACCATCTAGATTAGGATAGATAATAGCTTTATTGAAATGATCAATCAGCATTGAGGCAAATGCGATATATTTTAATTTTGCACCTGAGAATATCTTGATTCTCTCTTTTATATTATTCATACATCTCATCCTTTCAAAACCATTATAACATAAAAGGCTGATTCACAAAGGAATCAGCACCCGTATACTAGTATTTTACTCTTTCTCTTATATAAGGACTAAAGTCTATTCCACTCTTACGATCAATGAGTGTATTGCAGTTGATATTCAAATCTAATAATTCTGGCTTATCAACTCTTACTTTCAACCCCAAATCTCTGCTTAATGCATTTGCAGGAATAAAAAAAGAAAGAAATTAATCTTTCTTTGTGATGATATGCTTGATTTCATCATCTTTCCAGATAACTAAATCACAATCAAAACCTTCTTTAATAACTCCTGTATTTTTTAAACCTAATACATGAGCAACATTTTGAGTAAAGAATGGTAAAGCTTTTTCATATCCTAATGCATTCTTTAGAGAAATAAATTCTTTCTTTAAGTTAGAGACTGGTGTAATACCAATTTCTTTGATAGATCCATCTTCATTATATGTAGACCATGAGCCTTGTGCATCACTAGAAATAGTGACTTTAGAAGTATCCTTAAACTGTTTAATGAATTCTAGAGTCTTTCCATCACCTTCACATGTTAAGTCAACTGTACCACCCATTTCAGCAAACTTGAGTGCATCTTTAAATAAGTATGGATTACGACTACAGTGTGTAGGCTGGAATAAAGAAACAGGAATATCAGCTCTTTCTAATGCATGAAATACAGGAGTTAATCCTTGTTTTTCATCACCCATATGAAGTGTTAAATTCGCCTGTTTTCCAGCAATAAGACTTGCTGTACGAATTTGAGAAGCTAAACGAACAAGTTCATCATCAGTAATATGACTTGATCTATGATCACTTAAAGCAAGCTTAACACCTAGAATACTATCAATATATACAATATCATCTTCTACTGAATCAGTGAGCGTATATGTAGGATATGTATAACTTCCTGTTAGAATGTAGGTATGAACACCTTTATGACTTAACTCTTTAGCCTTCGCAAATAATTCTTTTGTGTTTCTTGTATAGCCATCTGTACCTAATAATCCAATAACTGTAGTAATACCTGCATCTAGTATTTCATTGACTTCAATAGGTCTAGCACGAGAAATAAAGCCTGCTTCTCCCCCGCCACCAGTAATATGTACATGACGATCAATAAGACCTGGTGTAAGGATACAACCTGTCCCATCAATTGTTTCAATAGAATAAGGATATGCGATATGATCATCTATCTTTTCTATTTTAGAATCTGAAATCAATAAATCTTTAACACCTAAATCTTCTGGTGCATAGACTTGAATGTTTTTAATTAGTTTCATACTTTTTCACCTCAATGAGTATTATATAGTAGATAAGTTGGTCATGTCATGTGAATTAGAGATAAAGTGTAAAAACACCTGTCAGAAACGATAGGTGCTTGTCTAATGTTGTATTATTATTTTTTTGAATCAATATACAATCCATATCCTAAAAACAAAATACCAATGATCATTGCTAGGATGGCTTCAATTGATAGAAATGGTCCTACATATTCTAATCCTTTTTTAAACAGAGAAGCATCTTTTGTAGCAATATTACTCATGAACATAGCAGCTGATATGTATTTTGCAGAAACTAGAATTGCGGATATCAGACAGAAAATAACACCAACACCTTTATTATTCATATTAGATCCTCACTTTCTTTGACAACTTTATTATATCATAATGACAAATATAAGAATATAAGAATAAGTTTTCTCATAAAAAATCCAGTTAATATTACAAGCATTTATGCACTTTGATATGCTTACAAATGATTTTCAAAAACTCTATATCAAATACAATAGTTTCTGAATCAGGTGCAGCTTGATATATAGAAAAATCACTTACATATGCTGTGAGTGGATCACAATTCATCTCTACATCGTGAACAATTTACTAGAAAATTTTAAAGCAACAATCCTAGTTCTTTGCATTCTCTTCTAGTTCCAAAATATACCTATCAAAATCGGACATAAATAATCTGTCCTGAATGATACGATATTTTTCAAATTCGGTTTCGGCTTTTGCTTTAGCAATCTCTGCAGTTATTTTACCTGCATCCTGAAGAACATCTCTATCATCAGCCATGAGGAATAGATCTAAACGTTTTGACCAATCTTCCATTGTCATTGGAATATGACGCTCTGCACGATCCTCTGCCAAATCAAGATAAGCAGATATAATACGTTCTAGAGAACGCATTTCCTTTTTACTCAAATAATTCTTCGCAATGGTCACATCACTTTTTAGAATCTTACCTTCTGGTGCAGCAGCCCAAGTAGTTAATCCCATATGGGGCTTTTCTGCATCTGCTCGTTCATAAATCAACTCTGCTGCTGTATGTCCATGAATTGCATAATGCATCTTATTCTGAACCTTTGCAAAGAACTGCTTTGTTGTTGCTACTGTTCGATCTTAATCAAGAGATGTGACATAGATGTCTGTTATCTTCTGATAGAATCTACGTTCAGATATACGAATTTCGCGAATCTGTTCAAGCAAACGGTCGAAATACTCTGCTGTAAGCACTGATCCACCGTTTTTTAGACGTTCATCATCCATGACCCAACCTTTGATTGTATAGTCCTTAACAATATCATTAGCCCATTTACGAAATTGTACAGCTCTCTCGTTATTTACTTTGAATCCAACTGCAATAATCATTTGAAGATTATAGTGTTTTGTATTACGAGTGATTTTACGTGAACCTTCAGTTTGAACTATTAGAAAATTTCTAATAGTTGCGGACTCTTCTAATTCACTATCTGCATAAATCTTCTTAATATGAGCATTTATCGTTGGTAAACTAACGTCATATAATGTGGCCATCATCTTTTGTGTTAACCATATATTCTCATCTTCATAGCGCATTTCAATACTGTCCTGCTGATTACCTACAGAGGCAACATATGTTAAGTATTCTGCTGCACTAGAACGAATGGTTATTTTATCATTTTTCTTTTTACAATTGAGGAACATAAAAAAGATTATAAAAAGATTGTAAACTTCCCATATTCCGTAGTATATTGTTAGACGGTAGTTTTAAATGTTAGTTCAATATAGAATGAGCTGTTTAAAAATAAGATTATAGGAAAGAGGATAGAATGATGAACATAGGATTTGATAATGAAAAATATTTGCAGATGCAGTCTGCTCATATTCGCGAACGCATTGCTCAATTTGACAACAAGCTCTACCTAGAGTTTGGTGGAAAACTGTTTGATGACTTCCATGCATCTCGTGTACTCCCAGGATTCCAGCCAGATTCTAAGATGCGTATGTTAATGCAGCTTAGCGACCAGGCTGAGATTGTGATTGTTATCAGCGCAGAGGATATCGAAAAGAATAAAGTACGCGGAGATCTTGGCATCACTTATGATGTAGATGTCCTTCGATTGATGTCTATTTTTGAAGAACATGGTCTGTTTGTAGGAAGTGTCGTTATTACAAAGTACAGTGGACAGCAGAGTGCTTCCTTATTTAAAAACAAATTAGAGAAGCTTGGCATTAAGGTATATCTTCATTATCCGATTGAAGGATACCCTTCTAATATTCCACATATTGTCAGTGATGAAGGTTATGGAAAGAATGAGTTTATCGAAACATCTCGTCCACTTATTGTTGTTACTGCACCTGGACCTGGAAGTGGTAAAATGGCAGTCTGTCTTTCCCAGCTCTACCATGAGCATAAAAGAGGCATCTGCGCCGGCTATGCTAAATTCGAAACATTCCCAATTTGGAATATCCCAGTGAAGCACCCAGTTAACCTTGCATATGAAGCTGCAACTGCAGACCTAAATGATGTAAATATGATTGATCCTTTCCATCTAGAAGCTTACGGAAAGACTACAGTCAACTATAACCGCGATGTAGAGATCTTCCCAGTACTCAATGCAATGTTCCAGCGCATTTATGGACAGAGCCCTTATAAGTCTCCTACAGACATGGGAGTTAACATGGCCGGAAATTGTATCTGTGATGATGCCGCGTGTAGAGATGCTTCTTGTCAGGAAATCATCCGTCGCTACTACGATGCAAGAAGACGCGCTCTTGCTGGCAAATGTTCCGAGGAAGAAGTATATAAAATCGAGATGCTTATGAACCAGGCTGGTATTACAGTCCACGATCGTCCAGTAGTTGACGTTGCTCTTTCTCGTGCAGAAGAAACAGAAGCTCCTGCTGCTGCATTAGAGCTCGCAGATGGCCGCATGATTACAGGTAAGACTACAGACCTCCTTGGTCCTTGCGCAGCACTCCTTTTAAATGCACTCAAAGAGCTTGCTGGTATTCCACACAGTCAGCCAGTCATCTCACCTGCAGCAATTGAACCAATCCAGACTTTAAAAACACAGTATCTTGGAAGCAAAAACCCACGTTTACATATGGATGAAGTGTTGATTGCATTATCTGTCAGCGCAGCTTCTGATCCAAATGCTCAGAAAGCATTGGAACAGCTTCCTAATCTAAAAGGATGTCAAGCTCATACATCTGTTATGGTCAGCGATGTAGACAGAAAACTATTTATGAAGCTTTCTATCCAGGCAACTTTTGAAGCAAAATATGAAAATAATTCTGTGATTTTTTCTAAAAAAGGTATATAACCCTAAGTAGTCTTCATCTTTTGAAGAAAGAAACAAAAAGAGACTTATCGCAAAAAAGATAAGTCTCTTTTTTGATTTTATTTCTCATACCCAGTCAATCCGACTACCCTTCCCAGTCTTTTTCACAATAAGTTTTGTGTATATCTGTTATTTTAAGTTCAAATCCAGCAATTTATTCCTTTTAATATACTAGACATTTTCTTGCTATTTTATAATCTTATCCTATAATTTATTCATGAAATCTCTTCGATACTTCTTATGTTAGTTTCAATGTCTCAATCTAAAATCTAATTACATACTTAATAAGTAGCGCTCAGTTTAAGAAAAATATTACTTTGGGTAATCTTATTCAGCAAAAATACCATAACGATATTTAATTTGCTTTCTTAAGTGAAATAGGCATAGGTGTAGCTC
>NZ_FR898849.1:0-36467 GCF_000437715.1 Catenibacterium sp. CAG:290 | reverse complement strand
ATGAACTGAACCACATATAGGGCATGCTTTATGAGATGGATCAATGTCTTCATCATCCTGTTCATATAATGATTCAATAAGTTTATTTACATAATCCTTATCCTTAGATCTTAAATAGTTTTTTACCTGGTTTTCAGTTATCATAGCACTCACCTGACCTTTTAAGATCATTTTGCAAGTATTCAAAAAATGATAATTCGAGTTAGGTAGCTATAAAGTAGAAAAAAAGGCGTTAAGTTAAATTTAATGATCTAGCAGCAACATCTTTCTAAAACTGTGCGATATATTTTATAATAGTCATCAATTGTCATTATAACCATTCTTAATCGTATCTAAACAGTGTTTCCAATATTGCTCTCTCTCGATAATCTTCATAGGATCATATGACAAACCAAAATACTCTAATAACGTATATGTGAAATACTTTTCAAAGTACTTTGCACCTTTCTGTTCATAGAGTGCGATAAGCTTTTTATTTCCGCCGTGTTTTGAATCTAAATAATTACCCCATCTTTGAGCTACACCCTCTTCTCCTGTAGCTGAACCAACATATAGTTTTCCAGTATGAGTATCCGTAAAACAATACACACCTGTAATCTTTTTTAAGGCTTCATAATAAGTTGGGAGAATCCTACCACTGAAAATATCAGACAATCTATGAAAAGGCAGATGCACATGATCGTATCCCTCAAATTGCTCACCACTATAAACACATGGTAGAACCTCTCGAACAATTGCTTGATCAATATATTTATTCAAATTAAAGACATATCGTGAAAAAGTATTACCTTTCTTGCATTTGATAATGACCCTTCCGAATAATGGAACAAATCTATCGAGCACTTGAACATCAGCCCAACCATCAGGAGGAGTATCTATTATCTGTGCAGCAGATATAAACAACCATTCATCTTCTGGCATTCTTGCGAAACTAAATACCCATTGTCCTGGATGAAAATTCCTTTGCTTTCCATACCATCCCCAATATGAACAGTCCTTGCAAGTACCGTTCACTTTTTCTTCTTCAGAATGTTTTAACCATATATCAAGAAATGCTTGTCCTGCACTTCCTGCTTTCATATTAAATTCTATTTTACTATTGTCGATTTCTTTTTGCGACAAATGAAGAATATCATTTAATAACAAATCCATATAAACCACTTCCTTTAATATTATTTGCTTACAACTTTTATAAGCACTTTTGCTACCTTAGGTCCATATTTTTTTAAGCCTATCCCAATACAAGCAAGAACCCCAATTCCAATTATACTATTACCTTTTTTTTGATGTTTTGGACATAATCCTGTTTTGTTGTTTGGGTCTGTAATGATTCTTCCACATACCATACAAGTCTTTTCTTTATTACTCATAATTAGCATCCTCCACTGTCATAACGTATATTTCTTGATGTTTCGTTTTATCCATACCAATTGATAATGCATTCATACTTTCTTTAAGAGCTGGCACCATTTCTTTAGAGAAATAATGCCAGCAATTCAAATTATCCTTAGTATATGGAAAATAATCATGCATTAAATTCACACACGTTAACCCTTTACGTGTCACTGGTTTTGTCAAAAAATCATAAATAACATGTTGGTAGGATTTTAGTACTTCATTTGCTACATTTGAATCTCCCAAGTACTCTAAAATTTGCATTCTAACTCCAACATACTTTGTTGCTATTTGAAGGTCACTAGTAAGAAAACTCATATAAGTATTCAACTGATTTCCAAACTGTAGAAATGGTATATCAGTTCTTTTTGCAAATGAACGTGTTGTAGTTTCAATATCGGCATAAACAGCATTGAAAGCAGTTCTGATTTTATCATCTGCTGCTTTCAATGCAGCTATTTTTTCTTCTTCTGTTTGTTTATACTCTGCCTCCAGAACAAGTGATCTGGCATCTAAAAAAGGAACAATTATATCTCGATCTCTATCCTTTTCAAGCTGATAGGTTTGAAACTCTTGAATATCAGCCAATTTCGCATATATTTGACGCATTTGTATTTGATTTCCAATGCTACGCACTGTTTCAATATTTCCTGGATTAGTTATTACTTTTTTCAATGTAATATCTTTTACTCGCACCTGTTCTTCATCAAGGATAACTGCACGAAGATTACCATCAACCTGTTTTGATTCACCAATAGTGTAAATTCCTTTTTTTAACTTGTCTTTAATATCGACAGGAAGACTATCAAAATCAGGCAGTAAAGTTACATTCCCCTTTAATATAACACTTGCTTGATGTATTGCATCGTTTATTATTCCTAGACTGGAAGCCGGAATATTCTCAAGCACTTCAAAATTAGATTGTTTTCTAATTGTTGATGCCATTTGCTGAACATAACCATCAAAGAAATCACTCATTAATGTTATATCACGGCCATATTTATCGGCTTCCGTTTTGAATATTACGAGAGGTTTTTTTTCGATTTCAACAATTTCTATCTCTTCAATTGTTTTATCAGTATTCGAATTCACTATAATCACCTCATTTATTTACCATTTAATTATATCATAGTGGTAAATAGAAGGATGAGTTTTCTAAAAAAAAATCATCACACATTTTACTTATTGATGATCTATTCGTCGTACTTAATTATCAAACTAAAACATTTATGTAAGCACTACTTCCCGTCATATGCTTTTAACTTTGTGGTTTCTTATCATATAAATAAATATCTAAATATCTTGTAATTTCTTTAAAAATTGGTTAGTTCTTTCATGCTGTGAATTTGAAAATAAAGATTTTGGAATTCCTTCCTCTATAATTCTTCCATCAACCCTAGATGCAATTCTATCTGCAATATCTATCGCAAAATCTTAAAGATTATATTATATAAGCAAAACCGTATCTATTATACCTAAATAGTTTGACAATTATTACTAAATTCAAACAGATATTTTATTAATATACTATTAAATCTATCACTATTAAAGCAACAAAAATTTAAATAGCATTAATATATACAACATATTCCTGTTATGAAACAATAATATCATTTTAGAATTGTAAAAAAGGAATTCTAAGTTTTCAGTGAACTGAAACTCGAAATTCCTTTTTTAATTATCATTTCTTTTTTAACAATACAATTGATTCAATGTGCTGAGTAAATGGAAACATATCATAAGGATATACATCCTTGAAATCATATCCTAGTTTTCTAAATAACTTTAAATCTCTTACCTGTGTATGAGGATCACAAGAAACATAAACTATTTCTTTTGGCTTTAAAGAAACAGCTGCTTTAATAAATGTTTCAGTAGAACCACTTCTTGGTGGGTCCATAATAATCACATCTACATCTACTTTCTGCTTTGCTGCTTCTACCATGAATTCAGTCGCATCCCCCTGAATAAACTTTATATTTTCAACCTTATTAAAAGTTTTATTCAGTTTTGCATCCTTCACGGCATCCTTATTAAGTTCTACCCCAATAACCTGTTTCGCATTCTTGCTCGCAATAAGACCTATTGTCCCAATACCACAATATGTATCCATGATTTTAGGATCTTTAACTGTAATAAGAGATAAAGCTTTACTATATAATGCTTCACATTGATCATGGTTGATCTGATAAAAAGAACGTGGTGAAATCTTAAAAGTCATTCCACATAGTTCATCTACAATAAAACCTTTCCCAAAAAGAACCTTTTCCTGTTCACCTAATACAATACTTGTCTGTCTTTTATTTGTATTTAAGACAATACTCTTAATAGAAGGAAAAGCTTTTACAAGCTGATTACAGAAGTTCTTAGAACCTTTAAAGATAGCTTCATTAGATACAATGACAACTAATGTCTGATTTGTCTTAACTGCACGTCTAATAAGAATATGTCTTATTTCCCCTCTTCTTCTTTGTGAATCATAAATAGAAACTCTATACTTTCTAAATAATACAGCTATTTTACTAATAATTGCATCTGTTTCCTGATCATGAATGAGACAAGATTTATAAGGAATAATACGATGAGAATTCTCTTCATATAAACCATAGTTATATGTTTTATCAAAGGCAACGATAGTCTTATTACGATAGTAATAAGGATCTTCCATACCAGAGACGGGGTGTACATTAACCTTTAAATCCTTAAAAATCTTCTTACATTCTTCATTCTTATATTCTAAAGACTTAACATATCCTTGATTAATAAACTGACAGCTTCCACATTTTTTCGCTATATCACATTTCATTATAATTCTCCTAGCCAGTTCTTTAGGAAGTCATGGACTTCATAAAGTGTTTTGATTTCTAATCTTTCCTGTGGTGTATGAATATCAATACAGTTTGGTCCCATAGTCACAATATCCATATCTGGAAATATTCGACTCATATAACCTGTTTCTAATCCACCATGAGTCGGTACTTCTTTGAGTTCTTTATCATATGCTTTTTTATAAGCTTCCTTGTAAGACTTACGTAACTGAGAATCAGGATCATAGCTCCAACCATAATATTCATCTGATGGTGTCACACTTAAGCCAAATAAAGAAGCCAATGTTTCTACTTCATTTACAAGTAGTTTAAGATTGATTTCATTCTCACTACGTAATAATAGAATAAGCTCTACAGCCTTTTCTGTTGTTTCCATAATTCCCAAATTCAAAGAAAGAACTGGAAAATGATTGAAGTAATAAGAATACTTTTCTACACCATATGGACATAATGCAAGGAAATGAATAAGTGCATCACTATCTAAGATTACATGCCCACTCTGTTCTTCTTCTAATGTATAATCTAAAGGCTCTAATGGATAAAGAGCCTTCTGTTCTTCCATTCTTTCATGAATAAAAGCCTTCAATTCTTCTTTATTGCTTGTAGATTGGAAAGTAAATAAACCATCTCTACAGATTGCATTGGTCTTCTGTCCCGCATTAAGTGAAGAGAAACGGATATCAAAGCCATTGTCTAAACATGCTTTTAATACAAGTCCTGCAATCTTAATCGCATTACCTCTACCTTCTTTAATTGCATCACCAGAATGACCACCTAATAACCCTTTTACATAGAACTTATATCCCTGATCATGAGATTCTACAAATGTCGCATTCTTTCTAATAGTTAGCTGAACACCACCTGCAGAAGAAACATTTGTTTCTCCTACTACATCACCATCTAAAGAAAACATATTACGCGCATGAATCCAATCTTTATCTACATGAGTAATACCATCCATAGTTGTTTCTTCCTGAACAGTAAATAAGCATTCTAAACGAGGATGTTTAAAACTATTATCACTTAATAAAGCGAGCATGATAGCCACTGCCACACCATCATCTGCCCCTAAAGTTGTTTTTGTTGCATGTAAATAACCATCTTCTTCATAGATTTCTAAAGGATCAGTGAGGAAGTCATGGCTACTATCTTCATCTTTTTCAGCTACCATATCCATATGACCTTGTAATAAAATAGGTGCATGATCTGCGTAGCCAGGACTTGCTTCCTTATAAATAATAATGTCCCCTATTTCATTTCTTGCATAATCAAGTTCATGATTCTGTGCAAATTCTTCTATATAATTGCCTAGTAATTCTTCATGTCCTGAAGGATGAGGAATACTACAAATAGCTTTAAAATAGTCTAATACATCTTTTGTCATAGCTAACTCCTTTATTTTGTAATAATATCTGTAATACCTGGATTCATAGATAATTCTATTCTTTGTACGTGAGGATGACTGCGATATCTTTTTCTCACCATCTGACCTAAAGTCTGTCCTTGATTATATCCATGGATAATTCTTAAAGTCAATGCATCAGGCTTCTTTAAAGCTGCATCTATCATCTTACGTGCTTCCTGCTGGGTATAGCCATGTATATCTATTTCTTTTATATATTGCATAACTACCTCCTAGTAATGTCTTTTAAATGATTAATTTCTTCTTCTGTGAGTGTTCGATATGAACCACTTGGAAGATCACCTAAAGTAATATCTCCATACATAATGCGATGAAGTGATGTAATCTTATTATTAAGAGAAAGGAACATCTTCTTTATTTCATGATAACGTCCTTCTTCTAAAGTGATGATACCTTCATATTCACTTGTCATTTCTACTATTGCAGGTAAGCATTTAACATCTCCATCAATAGTAATACCTTCTTTAAAAGGTGTTATATCCTTTAAAGAATTTAAACAAGTAAAGGCATAAGTTCTAGGTATATGAAATTCAGGAAGAGTGAGTCTTTTTCTTAATTTCAAATCATTAGTTAAAATGACTAGACCCGTTGTATCACGGTCTAATCTTCCTACATAATGAAGGTTATCATCTGGAAGTAAAGTGATAAGACAGGGATCATGAGGATCCTTATTGGCACATACATAGCCTGATGGTTTATGAATGATATAGTATTTCAAAGGATGAGGATCAAGAATCTTAGAATCATAAACCACTGTTTCATTAGTTATGTCCATATCTTCATCAACTATTTCATTGTTGACTTGTATCAGTCCCTTTTTAATGGCCTTCTTTACTTGTTTCTTACTTCCACATTTATTTAATACAAATATGTCTATCAGTCTCATTAATGAGTATTCCTTCCACGAGAACAGTCATTTGAACGATTATCAGTACTATTGACTATTATCACCTTGACTTTATCTCCTCTTTTATATGAAGGATCTTGTTCTAAAATATCACGTAAAGCTGTTAATCTCTTATTGCCATCTACACACAAATAGCCACAGCCTGTTTCTTTTACCTTGATAGGAAAAGAGAAACCAATTCTAATAATAGAATGATAGAGATGATCTGTATATTCTGATGGAATAAAGTGAATGTCACTTAATGGTAGTTCTTTAATACGCATAAAATATGCCTCCTTTTTTTACATTATAAACAAAATAAAACATAATACAAAATTATTTCTAAAGATTATTACAACTATGATATAATATCACTAAAGGGGCGTGAATATAATGGGCTTGTTACTTAGTAGAATATTGACTTATTTAAATGGTGCGATGCAGAATGATTACTATTATAAAATATGCAATTTCATTATCTTTAACTATCTAGATATATTTGAGATGTCTGAAGAAGAATTCTTAAATAAAGGTACTTTTAGAAAAGAAGAACTTTATAGCTTCTTATTATCATTTGGTTTCTCTACTTATGAGGATTTCCGCTTTAAGTTAGAAGCTGATCATCAGTTACGTTTGAATCAGATTCGTGTCAGATTATTTGGAGAAACTCCTCAGAAATTCTTAGCGAAGATGGATAAGGCAATGGATGAAGAAGTACTTGCGAACACAATTACTTCTATCTGTGAGCATTTCTATAAAGCAAAGCGTATTATTATCTTTGGTGGTTTATATCCTTGTTCTATTGCTGTAGAGTTACAGACAGATATGATTTCTTTTGGACGTCCATTTATTCATTATCATAAGTATGATCCTATTCAATTTAATGAAGATGATGTTGTCATCTTTGTGAGTGCTACAGGACGTAGTCTAGAAGAAATGAAGAAATATGATAATTGCAGCTTTGAAAAGGCATATTCATTACTCATCACGCAAAACCGTAAATATACACAGTCATGTTTTAATGGAAATACAACGGTAATTTATGTACCAGGTAAGTTTGATTCCATTGATTTTAACTATCAGATCATGTCAATCTGTGATTTAATCAGATTACGTTATTTCCAACAATACTACCTCTAAGCAGACTTCAGTCTGCTTTTTTTATGCATTATAAAAGACAAGGATCATCCTTGTCTAGTGAAGAAGAACGCGGTCATTCGCTTCTCCTGTTTCAGTAAATTTTCTTACAAGTTCTTCGACAGTCATTTTCTTTTTAGTTTCTTCATCAATGTCCGCAATGATTTTTCCATCCTTCATCATCAGAATTCTATTACCATATTTAAGAGCATCTTCCATATCATGGGTGATCATCATAGTGGTAATATGATGTTCTTTCGCAATTCTTTCAGATAATTTCATCACCTTGATAGATGTTGCAGGATCAAGTGCAGCAGTATGTTCATCCAATAAAAGTAATTGTGGTTTAACTAAAGTTGCCATTAATAGTGTGAGGGCTTGTCTTTGTCCTCCAGATAAGGTACCCACCTTAGTTGTTAAACGGTCTTCTAAACCAATATCTAAGTCCTTTAATGCATTTATAAAGACATCATGATGTTTATGAGTAAATGGTGTAAGTGAGAAATGTTTTCCTCTTTGATAAGCTAAAGATAAGTTTTCTTCAATTGTCATTGAAGGAGCTGTTCCTCTTAAAGGATCCTGGAATAAGCGACCAATGGTACGGCTTCTGACATATTCCTTTTCATGCGTGATATCTTTATCATCTAAAACAATTGTTCCTTCTTTTGTTTCTACTGCACCAGAAATAGCACCAAATAATGTAGACTTCCCTGCACCGTTAGAACCGATAATAGTGACAAAATCTCCTGGGTCAAGATGAAGAGATAAGTGATCAATGGCTTTCTTTTCATTGACAGTTCCTTCATTAAATACAACTGTTAAATCTTTTATATTAAGCATGTTTCTTGAACCTCCTCTTGAATGTTGCAGAAGAAATCGCAATCACAACAATAAAAGCTGATAGGATCTTTAAGTCTCCTGAAGGAAGACCTAAGTATAAGGCAATTGTTAAGGCAAAACGATAGAAGATTGCCCCTACAATCGTACCAACTAAGCATGTTGCAACCTTATCACTCTTAATGAATGTCAAACCAATAATAATAGAAGCAAGTCCGATGACCATCATACCAATACCACTTGTGATATCAGCATAGCCCTGCTGCTGTGTAAATAAAGCGCCACTTAAAGCAACTAAACCATTCGCAAGTCCTAAACCAATAATTTTCATCTTATCTGTATCAATAGAGCTCGCACGTACCATTGCTTCATTATCACCACAGGCTCTAAGTGCAAGACCCATCTGTGTCTTTAAGAAATAATTCAATAATACGGTAATCACAATCACAATCACACCAATAATCAATAATTTATCATAAGGTTCAAACTGAGTTGTATTGCTGAAGATTGTCTTATGATTAAATAATGAGATATTTGGTGTCTGATGCATAATACGTAGATTCACTGAATATAAAGCAGTCTGTGTCAAGATTCCGGCTAGGATTTCATTGATATTGAGCTTAGTAATCAGTAATCCTGTCACCATCCCTGCAATCGCACCTGCTACAAATCCAAGTACCATACCAAGTACTGGATAGCCTGCCACTGCCACCATAGCACTCACTGCACATCCTGTTGTAAAACTTCCATCCACCGTTAAGTCTGGAATATTGAGAACTTTGAAACTAATATATAAGCCTAGAGATAAGACGGCAAATATGCCGCCTAACTCTAGGGCTCCAAGAATAACTGTACTATTCATAAAAACTCCTTAGATTTCTGTATATTTACTATCGCTTGTAATGTTTTCTGGTAACTTAATACCTAATTGATCTTTTGTAGTTGTATTCACATAGATTTTTAAGTTTGTCTTAAATACTTTAACTGGGATATTTTCTACTTTATTTCCCTTTAATACTTTATCAACAATCTTAGCAGTTTCTTTACCAAGTTCTTTATAATCAATACCAACACTTAAGAAACCACCATCTTTAACCATTGAATCAGCACCTACATATAAAGGCTTGTTTGCTTTCTTACATGCATCACTCACTACATTCATTGCACTTGCTACTGTATTATCATTTGGTGCAAAGATTGCATCACATTTACTATTTAATACATTAACAGCACTCTGTGCTTCATTGACTGATGCAATTGTTGCTTCCTCTACCTTGATATTCTTCTTAGCACAATAAGCTTTTGCCTTTTTAATATTAGTCACTGAGTTGGCTTCACCTTTATTGTAAAGCATACCAATTGTTTTTGTATTTGGATTGATTTCTAATGCCTTATCAATAATCTGATCAACCTGTACTTCATCACTTGTACCAGTAATATTCTTATCTGGTTTAGATAATGAGCTCGTTAACTGAGCCCCTACAGGATCAGTCACTGCACTAAATACAACGGGTGTCTTATTAGCAAGTTTAGCAACTGCCTGTGCTGCAGGAGTCGCAATTGCCATGACACAATCAAAATTCTTTCCAGCAAAATCATTGGCGATACTTGCACATGTATTTGTGTCACCCTGACCATTCTTAAATGTATATTCGATATTCTTATCATCATATCCTAAAGTTTTCATTTCTTTATCAAATGAATCCTTGATTTCATTTAATGAAGTATGATCCATAAACTGGATAATACCTACTTTCTTCTTATTACTAGTAGAAGTTCCACATCCTGCTAAAAGTGAAATTGTTAATGCTGAAGTTAATACTGTTCCTAATAATTTGTTCATTGTTCTGTTCCTCTTCGTTTTCATAAATTTTGTTTTCTTTGATTCAATTCAAACAACGACGCCATCGCTTCATATGAGTTCCTCCCAACTTGTTAGCAGGTAATAAAAAAACACCTGTCCCAAAAGACAGATGTTACTCTTTAAGCCACCTTTGGATTTAATAAATGCTAACACATTTTTGCATTATAACGTTTGCATCACGTCTCAGGATACTTGTTGCCTTTCCCCCTCGCCCTCACGGGTCCATTTATCATTGTGGTACTACCAGGTTTCCAGCATCCCCGGCTCTCTATCAGCCCTACACAAAGTTTTATCTCCCGCTCTTAGGTTTATCTGAATGTTACATTACAACACATTTAATGTCAACACTTTTATTTATATTTTTGTATATTTTCGAATATTGCTTAATATATTTGTGTATATAATAAATATCATGTTTAAATGAACATAATATTCATATTTCCTTTTTTATCGTATCCTTTTTACATGGCCCATTTTACTACTGTTAATAACCCTTTGTTCTATTCACAAGATTTTCTAATGGTTCCTGATTCTTTAAGTGATTGAGGTTTCTAATGACTAGTTGTGTATAGTAATCCTGTACACTCTTCCAATGATATCCACCAGAACAATGAGGTGTAATCATGACTCTAGGATTTTTCCATAATGGTGAATCAGCTGGTAATGGTTCTTCTTCAAAAACATCAAGTAATGCCCCACCAATAGACTTATTGTCTAATGCTTCTAATAAAGCATATGTATCAATCACACTGCCTCTACCTACATTACATACAACAGCGTCTTCTTTCATTAATGAGAACTCATCGTGGCTTAACATATGGAATGTTGCATTGGTTGCTGGTAAAGAAGTAATAATATAATCCATCTTTGGTAATACATCATGTAATTCTTTAGAAGTAATGATTTCATCACAATTTGGATGTTCCTTATAAGAGTTTCTTAGTCCTGTTACATTGGCACCTAATACCTTTAATACTTTCGCAAATTCAGTACCAATATCCCCTACTCCAAGTAATAAGATATTTGAGCCATAAATTTCTCTACCAATAAATAATGGTGTCCATCTTGCTTCTTTCTGTCGATCATAATAGAAACGTAGATTCTTATTAAAGCTTAAGATCATTCCCATCATATGTTCGCAGATGGCATGACCATAGCTTCCACTTGCATTTGTAAGAAGTGTTTGTCTATTTAAGATGTTTGGTAAAAGAAATTGATCATTTCCTGCACTATTTAATAATAGTGCTTTAAGTGTAGGTCTATTCAAGTTAAATTGTCTTGGTGGATTACCTACAATGACATCTGCTTCATCAATCATTTCCTGTGTTAAATCTTCTTTATTTACCTTTAAAAGATTCATATCCGGACAAGACTTTTTAATAAGTTCAATATTTGAATCATCTAAAGCTGGAATAAGTAATACCTTCAACATATTTAGTCCCCCTAAGTTCTTTTGATAAACTTAGTATGACACTTTGGACAATTAATTTCAATCTTTCCGCGTCCTTTAGGTACACGGACAACCTGTTTACATGTAGGACACTTATAGTATTTATGTGTTTTATCTTTTCTCTTTTTCTTAAAGAAGTTTACTTTCTTAGTAATAGGTGCAATAAGCTGTACATATTTCTGGTTTTCTGCATAACGTTTATAGATATTCTTAGAAAACATTCTGAAATAAATATAAAACATCAAAAATAAGCTTAAGATCATTAATGGTTTTAGACCAGTAAATAACTCTATAATAACTAAAATAAATAATAAATACATGAGATGAGTGTTGAGCTTATCTGCTCCACCATATCTTCCCTGCATGAATTGAATAAATTTTTCTTTCATAAAATACCTCCGTGCACATAATATAGTCTGCTATTATAAACTAAATATTAACTAAAAAAGGACATTTCTGTCCTTCTTGTCTATTAATTACTCTTGTTGATAAGTTCTTTCGCAATCTTTAAAGCTGTATTTGAAGGAATCGCAAAGCCTAGACCTTCACTATTTGTATCAGATGATTTTGCATTCACAATACCAATGAGATCACCATTTCCATTAAATAATCCTCCACCAGAGTTACCTGGAGAAACGGCTGCATCTGTCTGAATAACAGAAATAGAGATAGTCTTAGAAGAGCTATAAAGCTGACCAAAACGACCATAATCACTAGATGAAGATGAGTCATCATTGTCTAGCTGTACTGTAATCTTACGATTTAAGGCTGATACGATACCTGAAGTAATAGAATCACTGAATGTACCTTCTGGATTACCTACTGCATATGTAGATTGACCTTGTACTAATTTATCACTATTCGCAAATGTTGCTGGTTTTAAATTAGTTGCATTGATCTTAAGTACCGCAATATCATTATCACTATAAGTTCCTACTAAAGTTGCATCATATGTTTTATTATCACTTGTAGTAACCTTAATTGTACTTGCACCAGAGACAACATGAGCACAGGTAATAATATAACCATCGCTGCTCATGATCACTCCTGAACCTGCACCACTTGATACCTGTGAACCATACCAGAAGTTATCTCTTGAGATATTTTCTGTTGTAATGGCTACAACACTTTGTGTCATCTTAGAAGAGATACTTGATGCATCATTTGATGTACCTGTTGCTTTAGTTGTAGTAGTCTTCGTCACAACTGTAGTACCCTGATTATTCATAAAATAAGAACCAGCAGCACCTCCACCAAAACCTAATGCCACAGCAATAAATGCTTTACCTATATTTTTGCTTAAACGACTGACTTTCTTTTTATTCTGCTTTTCATAAACATCTTTTAAATTTTCGTTGTTCATAATACCACTCTCACTTTCTGATTCTAGTATATATCTTAAACTTAATACCTAAATGTGGTTTTTGTGGGAAAATATGTTATTGCATATCTATTCCTGCATATTTTAAGAATTTCTTTTCATTGAGGATCCCTTGAGTTAAAAATTCTCCATCTTTAAATAATGCATAAGTAGAAACTGGTGTTGGGAGATTCTGTGCTTGTTCACGTGTTGTGATATGAATCGTTTTCAAAGGAATGTTGTATTCTTTTGCCACTTCTTCTATACGTGGTACCCAATAATCTGTAAAAGGACATTGATCTGTATAATATAATACAAAACCCTGTTCATTGATATGAGGATGTTTGGCACATTCTTTAAACTGTGGAGGATTACCTTCAGTGAATGGAAGATACATAAGTACAATACCATTATCTGATTCATCGGCTATCTTAAACCCTTTATGTGTCAAATATTTATAATCAGAAAGGAACTCTTTCTTACGTCCTTTAGACGATAGAATACAAACGCCTTTATAACCTTTTTGACGTGTATCTTCTATGCAATAGTTTAATAAGTCACTTGAATATCCATGTCCTTTCATCGAACCTGAAACCCATAAACAATTAATATACATATAATTATTGCTTGTAATAGGTATCCAGGCATATTTATCAGGAATATATTCAATAAAACATTTACCTCTTTCTTCACTTCGATAAAATACTAAACCTTCATCAAATCTTTGTTTTAACCATTCTTTCTTTTTAAGACTCTTTTTGTTAGACATAGCACAACATATATGTTCTGTGTCTATGTTGTCTTTATTAATAATAATATAGTTCATACATTCTCCTAGTAAAAAAGCCATGTGAATGGCTTATTAGATAATTGGTGTATTCATAAATGTTTTATAGATAGGAATTTCATCTTCCTTGGATGAACCATAGAGGATATCTCCTTCTTCCTGGTCATTTAAACAATCACATTCCTTTAAACAATTATAAAGATGTTTACTTGTTCCATAAGCTCCATCAAACATTGGAATATCACCTAAAACTGTCGCTATTTGATTTTTCACAAATGGATAATGTGTACAACCTAGTACAACACTATCTACTTTACCTTTATAAGGACCTATTAAATCTGTAAGTAATTCAATCAAATCTGGTTGATCTAAATTTCCCTGTTCAATACGTTTGGCAAGTCCATAACATGGAACTGGAATAATAGTGGCTGATTTATCATATCTTTCAGCTAATTGATGAAACTTATCTAAACGTAATGTATTGGCTGTTGCCATTACAAGAATACAGCTATTTTTTTTAGAAAGTGCTGCTGGTTTTAATGCAGGTTCTATACCAATGACAGGAATATCTGTATATTTTTCTCTTAATAATGTCACTGCAGCACTTGTTGCTGTATTACAGGCAATCACGATAGCCTTTAAATGCTTCTTCTTATTCATATTCTCTATCGCATTAAGAGTAAGCTGCTGGACATCTTCTAATGTTTTCTCCCCATAAGGTGCATTAAGTGAATCACCAAAGAAATAAAGATTCTCTCCTGGCATCATTTCATGAATAGCCTGTAAGACACTCACTCCTCCAACACCTGAATCAAATACACCTATATATTCTTCTTTCTTCATACTGATAACTCCCTTTCGTTTTTTCATTATAGCACAATTATTAATTCAAGGTCTATATTACTTAACCACTGGTTGTAGTTGTGATAAAATAGTATTTGGAAGGAGGTATGTCTTATGGCTATAAGTGAATTGTTGAAAAAGACAGTACTTGTAGGTATTGGTGCAGCAGCTGAGGTCGCTGATCGTTCTAAAGACTTAACAGATAGTCTTGCGAAAAAAGGTCAGGATACCATCAATAAAGGACGTGCGATGAATGAAGAATTAAAAAGAAAAGCACGTGAAGACTTGTTAGAACATGTAGAAAACATGACTGAAGAAGAACGTAATGCTTTACGCCAGAAGCTTGATGAATTAGATCATGAAGAAAATCAGTAATATTAAACGTATGAGAGAAATACTCTCTATTATCAAGAAACATGATATTAAAAATGGTCTGACTCCTATTAAGGCAAGAGAGATGATTGAAGAGCTTGGCCCTACTTATGTCAAATTAGGACAGATCATGTCAATGCGTAGTGATCTAATACCTCTAGAATACTGTAAAGAGTTTGAAAAACTAAGAGCGTCTATTGCGCCTCTTAGTTTTTCTACTATTCGTAGTATTATTGAAGAAGAACTAGAACAGCCAATAGAGAATGTATTTAAGGATATAGAGGAAAAACCTATTGGATGTGCGTCTATTGCGCAGGTTCATTTAGGGCATTTATTAAATGGTGATACAGTTGTATTAAAGGTTCAAAGACCTCATATTCATGAAATCATGGAAGCTGATGTACGTATTATGCATAAGTTTCCACGTCTTTTAAAAATGGTGACTGGTACAGGTGATCTGATTGATTATCGTTCTATTATTGATGAATTATGGCGTACAAGCCAGACAGAGATGAACTTTTTAAACGAAGCGAATAATATGAATGTCTTTGCGAATAATCAAAAAGATATACGTTATATTAAAGCACCTCATGTCTATAATGAATATACAACCAATCATTTGCTTGTTTATTCTTATATTGATGGTATTCCTATTGATGCTATAAAGAGATTAAAGTATGAAGGATATGACTTAGATGAGATTGCCTTGAAGATGGCAGACAACTGCTGTAAACAGATATTAGATGATGGATTCTTTCATGCTGATCCTCATCCTGGTAATATCTTAATAGATGAAGGAAAGATTGCCTGGATAGATTTTGGAATGATGGGTACTGTATCTTCATTTACTCAGCATATCTTATCTCTTGCTTTACAGGCTTTAATTGAAGATGATATTTATGATCTAGAAGAAGCCTTCTTGATGTTAGTAACACCAGATCATGAAATAGATGAAACACAGTTATTGCATCAATTAAATTCAATTGTAAGTGAATATAAAGCTAAGAGCTTATCTGATTATAACTTTTCTGATTTGATACAGAAGTGTTTTGATATTGTGACAAGTAATGATATTGCGATACCGACAGAACTGACTCTATTATGTCGTTGTTTGGTGACACTTGAAGGTACTTTAGAGAAGATCAGTCCTTCTTCTAATCTCATTGAGATATTAATTAATCATAAGCGTAATACAGTACTAAAAGAGCTGGATTATAAGGATCAAGGATTAAAAATAGGTCATGACCTTTATAAGACATTAAAGAAAAGCTATGCATTACCTCAGATTGTCTATGATTTAATCAAGATGAGTAAGAATGGTCAGTTACATGTCAATGTGACTGAGAATGATGATTATATAAGACAGACATATAAGAAAACAGAATTATCTATCATAATTAAAACAGTATTTAGCTGTATGTGTCTGTTATGTGGTATATTGACTGCGTCGTATTATATGTCTATTGTATTGTTTTCTATTTCTTTGTTACTTGGTATAGATGTATTCTTTCACTTGTGGAAGCTAAAAAGATGATTCCGTTTTTTGGAATCATCTTTTTCTATTTGTTGGGATCAATCATAGTTAATTGAACTTTATGTCTTTGTTCATCAATTGTATCTACCCATGTTATGCCTTAATTATTTCTATTTTTACGATTATCAATAACTTATCTATGCAGAAATTCCTACACCCGTCTCATATGAACTGATAAATTTATTCATACTCTTCATCGCAATTTTCATAGCTTTTACAGTATCTTCCGCACTCTTAATTTCAGCTTTTAATTCTTTCTTTTGTTTATTATCAGCCACATTTGCTTTTAACTGAAGTTCAATCAAGCCTTTTTCAATGTCTGCAATATTCTGCACATATTTTTCATAAACCGTATTGGAATATTCTATGTCTCTTTCATCATTCAAAAATATTTCTCTTACTGATACCATCAATTTAGCTGACTGCAAAATCGTATTCTTTTTTCCCATTAAACTGACAGCACCAACTGTACTACCTACACCTGCTCCAACACCCAGACCAAGTATTGCGCCACCTCCAACAATCGTAGCTATGCCTCCAGACATTCCTAATCCTCCTGCTGCAATAGCGCCTCCACCAACATATGCTAAGCAAGCATTCGTCAATGCAGCACCACTCAATCCTGCAAAATTAGAGCCAACCAAACTCACAGCAATTGCTGGTGCAAATGAACCTGCTGTAATAACAGTCACAATTGTAATACCTGCAGTAATTGCAATAGAAGTAATAGCTATCTTTAATACTTCATTCAACTCTCGGCACACTTTATCGTAGCATTTTCTTAATCTTTTCACATAGCCAGACAACTGATATTTTTCAGCATAAACTTCATTTAAATACTTATCACCACTATTCTTATTGTATCCGGTTATTGGATTGTTTAAAGCAGAGTATTTCTTACTAGGTACTTCATTACCTTTTTTATCTGTTTCTGTGCTCAGTGCGTAATACGGTTCAAAAAGCATCGCTTCTAAAAGAACAAGTCTAAACCATGGTTTGTTTGGATTGTTTAATTCTATTTTTTTATCAAGTTCTTCACTAGAATACCAATTGATCTTAGCATCTACTTTGTTTATAAAACCAGCATACCCCATTGTTATATAAGTTTTCCACTCTTCAAGCCACTCTCTTTTTAATTGATTTATTTTATCCCCACCAACTAATATTTTTGTAGTTTCAATATCATTTAATATTTTATAATATTCAAGATTATAGAGAATTTCTGTTTGTTCTTCACTGATTCCAAATTTATCGTATTCCATATTACCACCTATTCTCTCATAGATTCTTCGATCTGTATTTGTATATGTGTATCGATTAATTTTCTCATACATATCTTTAATTTTTTTAATGTCGCGTCGCTTCAATGCCCAAACCATTTCATTTCCCAAAGCCAGCGTAAATCTTCCTATACCGACATAGTTAACCGATACCCAATACTTTCTTGTAATCACAGCATCAGATACATCCAATGTTGTAAAAACACCTGTTGCAACTGTTAGCATTCTTGCAAGTGTGGGTGAATTAATTGGGAAAATTTCATTAACTCTGACTTTTTTAAAGTCATCAATACTTTTTATATCCACTTGCTTAATTTGCTGTGCTAATCTTCTAATCATGTAAAAAGTTCGAACTATACATTCATTTGCAATAACAGGAATAATCTGTTTTTCAAGTTCAACAACAAATCCCATTTCTCCGCGCAAGTCTAACTTCACTATGCTATCTGGAATAATCTTTCCATTCTCATCATGCTTAGCAAGCAGAGTTCCATTAAATAGTTTTGATAGAAACAAAGAAATTGACATATCGTCTTTCTTAAAATTTTTAAAGAAGGGAATAACTGACATCTCTTTTGCAATAGATAAAATAGGTCCCGGTATTCCTGTACCACCACTTAGACCAACTGTGCTTCTTGAACCGGCCATATCGCTGATCAAATGAAAAAACCAAATAATTGTTCCATTTACTATTTTTGAAAATATATCTTCTCCTATAAAAATTTTACTTTTATCTGGAACATCAACAATTATAAAATTACCATTTAGATCAGTTCCATAAGACTTATAAGTAAACTGCGTTAATAGAGAAAAAATCAAACCTATGATAGTTGGATGATGTGCAAAATCTCTAAGATGATGCTGTAACCCTCCTCCAAAATCTGATGCGCTTCCATCTGCAGGAATAGGAAACTTATCTTCTAAAAACTTTACACAATTTTTCAGATCATCAGATTCGCATCCTAATATCTTTGCAGTCTTTTTCACAAGATTATCAATCTGCTGGGCAGAAATATTTCTGCCCTCTGCAAGAGAAAAATCTCCTGTCCATAATATATCCATCATACCACAGGCAATTCCTGAGCCTACTGCCAGAAGATAATCCCATTTATCAGCTTTGCTAGAGAGCAAATCAATCTGTGAATCAAGATTGAAAATAACGCTATCTAGACTATTAACGTTCGTAGATAATGTATTAAGATCAGATATTAATTCAACTTTTATTTTTTCTTGTTCATTCATATTATTCTTCACCTTTTTCTCACCTTCACTTAAGTTGGTATTACACTAATAACTATATTCATCATACTACTGATTCTTTATAGATTCAATTAATCAAAAAAATGCTCAACTCATATTCTGTTTACTTTAAAATATAAATCTTACTCATTAAAAAACGGTGTGGCTCATTTTCGAGTTACACCGTATAAGTACTCAAACTAATTTTTCTATTTATTGGGATCAATCATAGTTAATTGAACTTTATGTCTTTGTTCATCAATTGTATCTACCCATGTTGTTACGATATCTCCTACAGAGACAACATCACTTGGATGTTTAATACGGTTTTTACTCATTTTAGAAATATGAACAAGTCCATCTTCATGTAATCCAATATCTACAAAGGCACCGAAGTCTACGACATTGCGTACTGTACCCTCTAGTTTATCATTTACATGTAAGTCTTCTAATGTGAGGATATCCTGTCTTAGAATTGGTCCATCATAATCATCACGATAGTCTCTTAGTGGTCTCATAATAGAGTCTAGGATATCTTTAAGTGTATAGTCATCTAGTCCTGTAAGTTCTTTAAGGGATGTAATGTTAGCCTGTGAGACAGCCTTCTTACATGCATCTGTTCCTAGGTCATTAGTCGTTAAGTTTAATGCTTTTAAGATAGCTTTAGTGGCATCATAAGATTCTGGATGGATATTTGTACGGTCTAGTGGTTCACTGCCCTCTTCGATTCTTAAGAAACCAGCAGCCTGCTGATAGGCTTTTGGGCCAATCTTAGGAATCTTTTTCATTTCTTTACGGCTCATAATCTTACCATTTTCTTCACGATAAGCCACAATACTATTTGCTGTTGCCTGAGTTAAACCAGAGACATTCTTTAGAAGTGTAGGACTGGCTGTATTGATATTCACACCTACTAAGTTAACTGCTTTTTCTACAACGAAGTTAAGTCTTTCTTTTAATTGGGTAGTAGGTAAATCATGCTGGTACTGCCCTACTCCAATAGATTGAGGATCAATCTTAATAAGTTCTGATAAAGGATCGAGTAGTCTTCTTGCGATAGAAATCGCGCTTCTTTGCTCAACGTGGAGGTCTGGGAATTCTTCTATCGCTAGCTTAGAGGCACTATAAACACTTGCGCCTGCTTCACTGACTATAGTATAACTCACAGGTAAGTGATATTTCTTAATAGTACTAGCGACAAAGGCTTCACTTTCACGACTGGCTGTACCATTCCCAATCGCAATCAGGTTGACATCATATTTTGTACAGAGGTCTACTAATTTCTTTTCTGATTCCTTCACTTTCGCAACGGGAGGATGTGGATAGATAACATCTACTGTAAGTTTCTTACCTGATTCATCAATGACAGCGAGCTTACATCCTGTACGGAAAGCTGGGTCAAAGCCTAAGATTCTCTTATTTTTCATTGGAGCCTGTAAGAGTAGTTTACCTAGATTATCAGAGAAAACATCAATACTTGCTTCCTGAGCTTTTTCAGTAAGAGTATTTCTGACTAATCTTTCTAGAGATGGATAAGCAAGACGCTTTAAGCCATCATCAATGGCTTCATCGACATATTTAGCTGTTGGACTCTTAGGGAACTTAATATATCGTCTTGAGACAAATGTCTTGATATAATCTTCATTAATGTTGATAGAAACAGTGAGAATCTTTTCTTTTTCTCCTCGATCAATCGCCATAATACGATGTGTCGCAATACGCGAGACATTTTCAGAATAATCATAGTACATCTTATAGGTCATCTTTTCATCTTCCGCATTCTTCTTTTTAGAAGTGACAAGTCGGCCATAGTTCATCATAGAATCGACAATCTTATTACGTACTGTCATATCATTAGAAATCTTTTCCGCAATGATATCCTTAGCACCCTGCAATGCCTCTTCTCTGGAAGTAATTGTATCATTCAAATAGGCGTCTATGTCTTTTTCATTAAATGTACGTGGTAAAGAAAGAAGTGTCTTAGCTAAAGGTTCTAGGCCTGCTGCAATGGCCACACTGGCTCTTGTTTTCTTTTTCTGTTTATAAGGACGATAGATATCTTCTACTTGAGATAAACGTGTACATGCATTGACCATCTTCACGATATCATCATTTAAGTGTCCTAATGTTTCTATTCTTGTAAGGACTTCTTCTTTTCTTTTTTTAAGATTCACCTGATAGTCATATTGTTCCTGAATCACACGAATCTGTTCTTCATCTAAGCCATGTGTTAATTCTTTACGATAACGGGCAATAAAAGGAACAGTACAGCCTTCTTCTAGTAGTTTTAATGTATTTTGTATCTGTTCTGTCTTGATATTTAGTTGTTCTGAAAGTTTAAGTATAATATCTTCCTGCATTTTTTTCTCCTTTATAAAAGGCTGATTGCTCAGCCTTATGCATGTTTATATAAGTATGTGATTGAAAGTGGTGGTAATTCTAATTGTCCGTTATAATCCACCATTTCTCCACTCATCAAATCCTGATAAGAACCATGTTCAATAGGTGGATAGATTGTATAAGGTGCATCATCGATATTAAGTGCGACCACAATCTTTTCTCCTTCATAGTTTCTTTCTAATACATACTGTTTATTAGTAAGAACTAAATCCTTATAGTCTCCTAGTGTGAGTGCTTTATGTCCTCTACGCATATGAATATATTTTGATACTAAATCAGATAATTCGTTAGGTTGAGGTGCATCGAGTTCTGGACGAAGTGGTGCATCAGTGACTCCTTGAATCTTTTCACCTTTAATACCCCATTCTGAACCATAATAAATACATGGAATACCAGGTGCTGCCATGAGTAAGCCAAATACTAATGGAAGTTTTCTTTCATCAGTTAATGTACTAGATATTCTATTCACATCATGGTTATCTACAAATGTGAGTAAGTCTCTTCCTCTATACATATCCATCGCATTTCTCTTTAATGTATGGGCATATTCAAACATATTCAAAGAGTTAAATGAAGACCAGAATGCTTTATATGATGGATAATCAGTGATTGCATCTAGTTTAGCTTCTGTATACATATAACCTGCATTATCACCTAATACTTCTCCTAACATAAAGAAATCCTGTTTTAAACTCTTACAATGATCACTCAACATCGCCATAAACCATCTTGGTAATGAATAAGCGACGTCTAGTCTTAAACCATCAATATCAAAACACTTAATCCAGTAATCGACTGCATCTAGCAAATAATGTTGAACATCCGGGTTATCTAGGTTTAACTTCACAAGTTCATAATGACCTTCCCATCCTTCATACCAGAATCCATCACCATAGCTAGAATCTCCATCAAAGTTGATATGGAACCAATTGGCATATGGGCTTGCAGGTCCTTTTTCCTGGACATCTCTAAACGCAAAAAAGCCTCTACCAACATGGTTGAATACCCCATCTAATACAACCTTAATATCATGTTCATGGAGTGTTTTACATACTTCCGCAAAATCTTCATTTGTACCTAAACGCGTATCGATGAGATTATAGTCACGCGTATCATAGCCATGAGAATCACTGTTGAATACAGGATTGAAATACACAGCACCTATTCCTAATTCTTGTAGATAAGGGACAAAGTCCTTGATTTTTAAAATACGATGAGCCTGGATATCATCATTTACTTCAGGCGCACCACAAAGTCCTAGTGGGCAAATCTGATAAAATACTGTTTCTTGATACCACACAATTAACACTTCCTTTCTGTTTACTATTATACTTCATTTTTATGTGCTATCCAATCTATTTATATTATTAGTAATTTGCATTTACGTATTTACTATTTATTTACAAATATTCTAATTTTATTATTGGATATATCGATTATGTTCAGGGTCATAGTCATTCAATAATAGTTCTATCTTGTCTTCATCATAGTTAAGATAAACATATAAGACATATATAAGTAAATCTTTAAGCTGCTCATGAATGTCTGTACCATAGTATAGACGTAATATCTTCTCACAGCTTAACGCAAAGCCTAATATATCTTCAGTATCCTTATAGTCTTCATATATATGATCAATCATCCATCCCATTTCTTCATTAAGTGACTCTTTAAGTATGTTGTAGAATTGTTCCATATTAGTGCCTCTTGAAATAGTTTTGAATATCTTCTGCAGGAATGATAGTGATATCCCCTTCTTTATAATTACTCTTCCATGGTCCTGTTTTAGTGAGTGTTATAAGTGTTTTTAAAGGGTAACGAGAGAATGTATTGAGGATTTCATCTATGTATTCCTTCTTATTTTCATCTAGATCTAAATAAGCATCTTCGATGATCTTATAACGCATATCATCTTGTACTCTAAATGGGAATGTAGAGAATAAGTGATAGACATCAGGATAGATGACGCCTTGCTTCCATGCTTCACAATGTTCATGAAAGAGTGGCTGTGGATAGGAATAAGCCTGTATGAAGTATAGATAGGATTCTAATTGCATAGGTGTGAGTTCTTCTAGTTTATAAAAGAGATAAGAGATCACCTGCAAGATTTCTTTTGAACAGGAGAATTGTGATTTAAGAGTGAGGCATCTATTGATTGCCTTTTTAAAGGCTGGTCCCATCTTTTCATGGTTCTTATTCACTAAATCCATCATATAGTCTATATCACATAGTGCATTGTGAATAACTTGTGCATAGTCAGGATGAGGGGTACTTCCCTGTAAATATCTTGTAATAGTGACTTCTCCAAAGCCTAAAGCATAAGATAATGGTGCTTTACCGAGATGATAGAGAGACATAAGGGCTTCTATTTCTTCTTGTATTCTTGTTTTACACATCTTATTCACCTTCTTCACACTTATTATAGCACATGATAGACTTTTTAGAAATATCTATCATATGCGTTAAAACAAAGAAAAAAGTGCATATTATTGTGAATATGCACTTTCCTGTGTGAAGATATTTTCTATCTCCACCAACATTTTCCCAAATTCATTGAGCTTTATATAAAGCTCATCATCGTCAATATTCATGACGATTTCGTTTTGTCTGATCCTCGCATCATGCATATAACATATTGCAGAGATCTTTTCCTTCTTATCAGCGTCTAGCTGATATGTATCAATCAAATTTGTGATTGTCGATGCCTGGTCTGAGAGCTTATAGGACCTGTTATGCACAAAGGCATAGACAATCATATGTTCACCCTTGAAATTCTTATAGGGCATTAATAGTTTTTGATAATTCAGCATACGCTCCACTTCCCCTCTTGTTCTCTATTATATCTTAGTTACTATTTATAGATAGGGTGTGGCAAGAGATTGGACAAGGAAAAAGAACATATTATAATTCTAGTGAAAAGATATTCTTAAGCTGTATTTTATGGTTATTAATATAAATATAGTGATCATTGAGATTTACTATTTGTATTGTTCCTCTTATTTTAGAATAAGAAGACCCTGTGTAATAAATAAGTTCTACTTCATCTCCTTCTTGAATTTGATGAATTTTCCAGTTAAGTTCATAATATTGGTCTTCACATAGTTCTTTTCTAGGTATTTTGGTATCTTCTTGAAGTAGTTCTTTAAATCCTTTTAAGGTATCAAAGCTTAAAAATAAGCGTGCACGATCAACCTTCTTATGCATTATGTCCTCCAATTAATGTATTTCTTTTTTCTGTAGTGGCTTTTTCCTGTTTGTTCATAAGCTTTAATATCGCATTCTTCCCATACTTATGACGGATAGAGACAATAGCTTTCTGGAGCTTCTTTTCTTCTTCTAATGCCTCTATATCACTAAATAAGTCATATGATTCATAAGCTTCATCTAAAACATCTCCAAAGGATATAGAAATCTGTCTGATCAGTCTTCCTTTTTGAACTTTTAAATGATAAATAGAAATAAAGGCATCCATCAGAACACTCAATGAATTGGTTCTGACTGTCAGTTTCCTAGAGCCTCCTGCCCATCCTCCTCCATCTGTACGTGAATAACCAATATATAAGCTTATATGATTTGTGACTAAATGTGATTCCACAAGTCTTAAGACATTGAGTTCTACCATTTCCTTTACAACGAGTATTGCATCCTCATATTCATAATCAGAAAAGAGAACCTGAGAATTATTAATTGATTCATTCTTAGGACGATACTTCTTAATAGAGGCAATCGTAGCAGGTTCTCTCCCCCAGGCATGATCAATAATATATTCCGCATTAATACCAAACTCTTTATAAAGAATCTCTTCAGGAATCTGGGTTATCCCATGCATATCCACAACACCGAGTTTTAATAAATGATTGGCTGTTCCACTTCCCATATGCCAGAAATCAGTGATAGGTAAATGATGCCATAGGTATTTCTGATACCTTTCTTCATCTAATATCCCAATATTCTCTTTTGTATGCTTAGAGATAATATCAAGAGCGACTTTCGCAAGATAAAGATTGGTTCCTATGCCACATGTGGCGGTAATATGTGTATCTTCAAATACAGCCTGCATCAACATCTTCGCAAACTCCTTCGCACTCTTATGATAAAGATGCATATAAGATGTGATATCAATAAAACATTCATCAATAGAGTAAACATGAATATCATCAGGTGAGACATAACGACAATAGATACGATAAATACGAGCTGAATACTCCATATAAAGATGCATACGGGGCATCGCAGTAATATATTCAACACCCTTGGGTATTTCAAATATACGGCAGCGATTATGAATTCCCATACTTTTCATTTGAGGTGTAATCGCAAGACAGAGTGCTCCATTACCTCTAGTAGGATCTGCCACTACAAGATTAGTTTTAAAGGGATCAAGATGTCTTTCACTGCATTCGCAAGACGCAAAGAAGGTTTTTAAATCTATACATAAATATACTTTTTTCATCATTCTTTCTCCTTCCTGTTAGTCTTATTATAGTTATCTATGGTGCATATATCAAATAGTTTTGCACCAAAATGATTCTGTACGTACAATGAATGACGCATTTGTTTGCACCAAATTGTATTATGTTGTATAATGCCTAAAAAGAGGTGGAGAAGATGAATTTTAAAGAATATCTAAAGAAATACAAGGAAAAGATGGGTGTGTCTAATGAATATATTGCGAGTCAATTAGGTGTGAACCGTTCTACTGTGACAAGATGGTTAAAGGGTGATACAAAGGTCACAAATCCTGAAGTGATAGAGAAGCTCTCATTTATATTAGGTGTAGATGTAGAATCACTTATTAATAGTGAAGAACGTTATGAAAAGCCAGTACTAGGTGAAGTCAAGGCAGGTTATGATTTACTCATTGATGAGAATTTTGAAGGATATGAGCAGGTGACTCAGGATGATTATTATCGTGGGGATTTCTTTTTACGTGTTGTGGGAGATTCTATGTCAGGGGCACATATTCATGATGGAGATTTATTATATGTAAAAAAATGTAATGATGTACCAAGTGGGACGATTGCGGTCGTATTAATTAATCGTTGTGAAGTAACAGTCAAAAAGGTTATAAAAAAAGAAGGATTACTGATTCTAGAACCAGCGAACCCTTCTGTAGATGTACGTTATTATTCTCAGGAAGAGGTAGAAAGTCTTCCTGTAGAAATTATTGGAAAAGCGTTATATAGTCGTTCGGATTTAGTATAAAAATTCTTCAATCATTAAAGTACTCATACGCTTCTTGAGATCATCTAGCTTTACATCATCTTCTAGACAAAAAGAAATATGTTTATATTCTTCAAAGAGTGTTTTTCTGCAGGTAATTTCTCTTTGTCCAATTGTAGTCTGATAAAGATGATCATGTGTTGTAATGTTCATATGATGTTGTAATTCCTTTAAAGCAGTCTGACCATTGAGTTTCATACGATGATTCTTTTCTTCTTGATCATCATTGCTTTGTGCATCAAACATATAAGCACAAATACTATAGTTCTTATGATGACATTCCTTAAATAAGTCATGAATCATATAAGTGAAGTCTACAAATATACCTCCACCTGTACCCCCTACTATACCAGAGGCAATAAGGACATTAATATGATCCTCCCCAGCAATAGAAATCATTTTTTCAATGAGTGTCTTGAATTCACTTCTTATACCTTCATAGACAGATTCAGTTCTAAAAATCTTCTGTCCAAGTGTTCTATCACAATCTGTTCCACGAGGATCTAGAATGATGATTTCATCATCTGTCATATGCGTATTCTTGATATGAGAAGTCATATCTACGATTCTTATTTCTACTCTATCTATATCATCATAATCATGTTTTATTTTACCTTTTAAGGAATCAATGACACCGCCACCAAGTCCTCCTAATCCAACAATAATAATAGGATCTGCTTGATTCATGTTTCTACTTAGGTGTAGCCCCATAAAGTTATCCTCCATTTCATAACCACAAATAATTTAGCCTTTCCTATTCTAACATATTTAAAACACATTACAATAAAAATCAAAGGAAGCTGTAAAGCCCTTCTAGGACCTTACAGCTTTCCTTTTTTCATATAATAAGATGCTTTGATTATAAGAACACGATCTGTATAAGTATAACCATTTCTTATCATATGAGCATTGGAGAATTTCTTTCGGCAATTTTTATGCTGATCAGCTTCCCCTTCATAACCAGCATTCTTTTTCTCTTGAATCATATAATCCGCTTCCCCTCTTTCAATGCCATATATTATTATACAGTGATGATTATATATTACAATACATATTCATAACATATTCACATAATATTAACATAATATGAAAAAGAATAGGCTATTTACCTATTCTTCTACAAAATTAAATTTGTCTTTGTTTCTTTCTTTGAATACTTCAAAGATAATATTTGTTTGATCAGGTGTAACCCCTAATAAGCCATCTACCCCCTCTTCTTTAGTAAGTACGACTTCATAGATAGAAACCTGTGTTGTAGATTCATTATGTGGCATAAGAACAACATATGTGCGCTTATCATAAGTGAATTGATCTAATAGCTTGAATTCAACATCAGTCCCTGATGTATCTTTTAATGTAATAATGTTTTTCATTGTGTTTACCTCGCACATTTATTATGCCATAAGTATGCGTCTTACGACAATCATTTTTAACTGATCTGCCACTTCACATGAGAGCCATGATCATCCTTAGATACAACTAATTGATCTTCTATTTCCTGTTTTAATTCTGATACATGGGAAATAATACCAACAAGTTTAGACCCTTCTGACATATCCATAAGTACTTTAACGGCTTCATCTCTTGAATGATCATCTAAAGAACCAAATCCTTCATCAATAAACATAATATCTAGATCAATACCTGATGCACTTTCTTTAATCTCATCTGCCATACCTAGTGCTAAAGAGAGTGCAGCCATGAATGATTCTCCACCTGATAATGTATTGATTTCTCTTTCAGAATCAGTCACAAAAGAATAAACCATTAAGTCTAAGCCTTTATTCTTACCTTCTCCTGCCTGTTCAATATTCTTAAGATGTAGTTCATACTGACCAGCAGACATATCATAGAAACGACTATTGGCTTCTATTAAGATACGTTCCAGGTATGTTCTTTGAACATATGTTTCTAAGTCCATTCTAGAGCCTGATACATTACCAGATAATTGGTTGTATAGAGTAGTTAATTGGTGGTTCTTATGAATCATTTCTTTTGCATGAGAAACAATCTTATCTAAGCTCTTTAATGATTCAGTGTTGTTTAAATAAGTATGTTCTTCCTCTTTTACGACTTCTAATTGATTTGAATATATATCTACTATATCTTGATAATCTTTTTCTAGTTCATCTAGTTCAGGAAGTGATTGACCATTGATACGTTTCTCTATTGTATCAATTTTAGAAGAGACACTGGCATAATTCTTAGAATAATCCATATAAGCTTGATTGAAATGCTTTATATCTTCTTTTTGATACTTAGAAGTAAGATCCTGCCAAGAATCACATTTGTATTCTTCTACTAAGCTTGTATAAGCCTTATAAGACTCATCCCTGCTTCTTTCTAATTGAGGAAGAGATTCTTTATAGGATGTAATAAGTGTTTGACACTTATTATAAATATCTGTAGATATATTAAATTTCTGTTTAAAGTTCTTATAAGCTGTCTCTTCTTCCTGTTTATTCTTATTAAGTAGACTGATCGCATTTTGTGCTTCTTCTAATGAAGCATAGCTTAACTGGCTCTTTAATTGTGTCAATGTAGAATTTAAAGAAGCAAGCTTGACTTCATATTGATGAATATCATCAGTCAGTGATTTTACATTCTCTTCGCATTGACTTAACTGTGTTTCAATTGTTTCTAGTTCTTTTGTGAGTATCTGATAACGACTCTTTCTCACATTGAGTTCTTCTACAAGACGACTGAGAGTTTGTTTCTCATTTAGAAGTGTTTCTTTAATAGAATTAAGTGTAGATTCACTAGAGAGTGTTTCACTTAGAATCTTTAAATCATTCTTGTATTTCTCTTTTAATTCTTTTAAAGAATCATTTAAAGATGAGGCTTTTGCGCTTTCTGTTTCTAGTAAGACAAATGCCTTGTCTTTTTCTCTTCTCATTTTTTCTAGTTCTTCTTTAGTGGCTACTTCTCCATCTTTTAAAGATGCAGGAAGTGGATGGTGGATGGAACCACATACAGGACATGGAGTACCAACTTCAAGAGTTCTTGCAAGTAAACCTGCCTGAGCATCTAGGAAGAGTTTATTAGCTTCTTCATAGATTCTATTCTTCTGATTATAAAGAGTGCTTAATCTTGTATATTCGTTTTGTGTTGATACGAGATCTTTTTCTTTTTTAGAAATAGATTGAAAGTCTTTAACGAGGTTGTTGTAAGAATCAAGCTTAGTCTTGAATTCCTTATGTTTTGATTCTAGAATAACCTGTTCTTTTTCTACATCCTTGAGTGTTTCTAGTTCTGCTTTACCTTTTTCCTGTTTTAATAATAAAGATTCTTTGTTTTTATTGAGTAAAGTAAGCTGTTTAGTAGAATTATCAATAGATTTATTAATATTAGATATACTTTTTTCTATTATACTTAATTGTTTTCTATTTTCTAAATCTTTTGTCGCTTTATCATATTCTTGCGTATATAAACGAACTGATTGTTCGTATTTTGTATCTATAGTTTTCTCTTCTTCTTTTAAGTTTTCATACTGAATACGTAGTTCTGGCTCTCTTTTGAGTTCATTTTCTAGCTTGTTTTGCGTATCTGTATATTGTTTTTGATCTTTTGTATAAGAGTTATATGCCTGCAAGATGTTATAAGCATATTCAATTTTACTAGAGAGCTTATAGTTATTTTCTATCTCTTCTTTTTGATTATTTAAGTTAACGAGCTGCTTCTTTGCCTCTTTTAGAACTTGATAATCACTAAGAAGTTGTTTTGCTTGATCTAGATTTGTTTTCTTTTCCTCTTTTAATACATTAGTCTTACTTAATGCATCTTTATCCTTATTAAGAGTCTCTTCTAATACCTGACAATAAGATTCTAACTCATCTACTAATTCATTGAGATAAGAGATTTCCCCTCTTTGAATTGCTTCAATAAGGAAGACAAGGTTTTCATGTTCTTCACCTACATGAATATGCCCTACTTCACTCATACATCTTGTTTTGATATCACTAATACTCTTTTCTGTTTCTTTTCTCCTATTGTTGAGTTCTTCTACAATATCATTATAGATTTCTGTATGGAAAAGCTTTCTAAAGATCTCTTTCTTCTCATTAGATGATTTACGCAATACATCCATGAATTCACCTTGCGCAATCATTGCGACCTGCATGAACTGTTCTTTAGTGAGATGAATGATATCTATGATCTTCTTATTGGCTTCTTTTTGAGGATACTCAGACCCATCTGGCATCATTAATGCGATACTACCTGATTCTGCTTTTTCTTTTCTTAAACCTTTTTTTGCCCCTGCTTTATAGTATGTATAATGCTGGGGTATACGATGAATGGTATAGATTTTTTCATCATCACCATAGCCTTGTGAGAAGGTCAATTCTACATAAGGCTTAACGTCTAGTGAGGCAAATTGGCTTTGTAAGAGTGTGCCTGTTTTCTTATTTAGAGTAGAACTACTTTCTCCATATAATGCGAATACAATCGCATCAAAGATAGTTGTTTTACCTGCTCCTGTATCTCCAGTAATTAAAAACAAATTCTGGTTTGGTTCTCTAAAGTCAATGACTGTTTTAGATGCATAAGAACCAAAGGCTTCCATTACGAGTTTAATCGGTTTCATACTATACTCCCTTCACATGATTGATGATATCTTGTAATAAGTCTTTTTCTTCTTCATCAACACCATTTAAGAAATCAGTACATAAAGAGAATGGATTCATTTTTACATCCTTCTTTACAACTGCCTGATAGTTATTCTTTCTTATGTTTTCTCTTCTTATTTCTAGTAATCTAGGAAATGCATTTTTTAGCTTTTCCTGCATTTCAAAGATATTGAGATCCTGTTTATCAGTGAGTACAACTCTCACAAAATCATCACAGGATTGACTTAATACATCTTTAAGTTCTCCTTCTATGATTCTTAGATCATGAAGTGGTTTTAAAGGAAGTACCTGTGTTTCTACAACACCCTTTTCTTTCATTTCTATTTCTATAATCCCTTTGTCCTGACCTGCTTCACTCATAGAATAAGGTAAAGGTGTACCGCAATAACGATAGACATCACTTCCTACCTTCATAGGCTTATGAATATGTCCTAGAGCAGCATAATCAAATGGGAGTAATACTTCTCCACTGACTTCATCAATGTTGCCAGCCGTACGTATTTCAGAGTCAGTTCGTTCTATGTCTTCTGCTTTCTTATTAACTGGTAGATAGAACTGGTGAGAAATCAATACGTTTCTATCCTTTGTATTCATTTCTTCTCTTTCTATCAGTTTCTTAATTGTTTCACTATAAGAGTAGTTTCTTCCATCGTTAGTTCCAATAATGTTTTTAACCATGGAAGGTTTCACAAAAGGAAGAAGGTAAAAATGAACAGGTCCATAATTGTCATTTAAAGTAATTCTTTCAATATGATCTTCTTCTTTTTCAGGAGGGTTACCTACCATATAGAGGTTCTGTTTAAGTAATACCTGTCTAAAACAATCAATTCTAGGAGCACTATCATGATTACCAGAAATCATCATAATAGTAGATTGAGGCACTGCTTCCTTTAAAGATGTCACAAAAGAGTCAAATAGACTCACTGCTTCAGCACTAGGAACAGCTTTATCATATATATCACCTGCAATCATAATAGCGTCAGGTTGTCTGTCTTTTGCGTATTGTACAATTCTATTAAGTATATATTGTTGGTCTTCTGTTAAGTCTCTATTCATTAGCTTTAAGCCAATATGGAGATCAGATAAATGAAATAGTTTCATTATTATTAGTCCTTTCTGTGTCAAGATAAGTTTATTATACACCATCTCTATATTCTATGTCTGAAATTCATGCTTGATAATGCCTTTAAATAGGTGTCATTAAAAATTATTTAAAAGTAATTTATGCTAGTCTAAAAAAAGAAACAGCAACCCGCTGTTTCTCTCACGTTAGATTCCAAACTCTCTTGCAAGTTCTTCATCTACTTCATCTGCAGTAAATGTTTTACCTTCTTTGATAGATTCAATACCTTTTCTTAATTCTTTGCCTAGTTCTTCTTGTGTCATACCACCAATTGCGGTTGGTTCTGTATATGTCATATCTATCACCTCTTTAGTCTAAAGTAAGCATTATCAACATGTATTACAAGACAAAAAGATAAAAGAATATACTTTCTATACTGTAAACAATAATACTACAAAACCCATAAGTACAAACAATACAGGTAGAATAATCGCAATGAATCTATTAGATGCTTTCTTATACCAATAAGGAATTAACGATAATCCAAATAGAATTATACTAGCTGCAAATAGATAATCACCTTCCATGATACCTACACAACCAAATAGAGCTATACCTACACCAATAAGAGTACGAATAATATCAGATATAAGAAATACAGAACCTATTGCTTTTTTCTGTATTCTTTTTCTTTTCATCTTCTTTTCATATCTTGTGTATTCGTTATCTAAAGTACTATCACATACAGGACATTTCTTCATTCCCGGTTCTACTCTACATCCACATTTAGGACAGATCATTATTTCACCTTCTCATAAGCTATTCTAGGTGTGCCATCTTCTACATAGATAATTCCTGTTTCTTGAAAACCGTTTTTTAATATGACCTTCTGCATAATCTTATTATCTTCATGTGTATCAGCTCTTAGATGTGAACATCTTTTACTGCAAAAGTTGACTGTTTTATTAAATACTTGATGCATAGAACCATCACTCGCAATACGATGAATCGTACCATAAGTACTGTGATCAAGCCATGCACCTTCTATTTCCTTATATGTAGGATCTTCTCCTATAATAAACGCAAATACACTATGTATAATAGAGTTTTCTTCCATTACAAAGAGTTGCTGTTTATGAATGTCTTCTTCTAATGTTTTTATATCAGGATAGCGGCTGTTCCACTGATGTGGGTTCCCTGTTTGTTTCATAAATGCTTTCGCAATATCATATATTTCTAATATTCTTTCTATATCTTCTATTCTTGCTTCTCTAATAATCATGATTCATCCTCCCTACCACAATTTAATCAAACAGAGTTAATCTCTGTCAATATGTAAAACAGGAGAAGCTCCTGTTAACCTTTAGATGTATCACTCAATACCAGCATATTTCATTATAATCCTCCCTCAAAACTTAACAGATTATGTTTATTCATTTTGTAGTATACTAATCCTACTAGATCCGCAAGTGCCCAGCCTATTGGAACTGACCACCAAATACCAATGACTCCTAGTGCTGGTATAGAAGATAAGATATAAGCTAAAGCGACTCTTGTACCAAGTGAGAATACTGTAAGGACAACACTCATACCTGGTCTTCCTAAAGCACGATATAGACCATATAACAAGAATAAACAGCCTATGCCGATATAGAATGCACCTTCAATACGTAAGTAGCGTATACCTTCTAGGATGATACTTGTTTCATTTGCATCTATAAAAATCATCATTAAAGGTCTGGCAAATATATAAACTAGAATAGAAATAATTATACAGAATATTGAAGAGATACGAACAGCTTCTTTGAGTCCTTTTTGAATTCTTTCTTTTTCTTTGGCACCATAATTTTGAGCAATGAATGTAGAAAAGGCATTTCCAAAGTCCTGTACGGGCATATAGGCAAAAGCATCAATTTTTACTGCAGCTGCAAATGCAGCCATAACAACTGTACCAAAGCTATTAACTAACCCTTGTACCATCAGTATTCCTAGATTCATGACTGATTGCTGAATACAAGTAAGAAGTGAAAAAGAGATGATCTGTTTGATTCTTTCTCTTTTTAAGCAACTGATTTTAAATATTACAAGTACTTCTTTATATTTAAGTAGTGTATAAAGCATGATGCCTATACCTGATATATATTGAGAAAGTACTGTAGCAAGGGCAGCACCCCCTACTCCCATCTTTAATGCAAGGACAAAATAGAGATCTAGAATAATATTCAAGATAGAAGAGATGGCAAGAAAGATGAGTGGAATGACTGAATTACCTATAGATCTTAAATAAGCCGAAAAGAAGTTATATAAGAATATCGCAATGATTCCCATAAAGATATATAAGAGATAACATCTCATATCACCCCATACTTCATGGGGAACTCTTAAGAAGAGTCTTAACGCATCTAGACATATATAAGCAATGATATTAAGTAATATGGATATGAAGGCGATAAAGAAGAAGGAAGCACATAGATCCTGTTTTAATCCTTTTTTATCTCTTTGTCCAAATCTTATAGAAAAGAGTGCCCCACTACCCATACATAAGCCTAATATAATAGATGTAATAAAGGTCATAAGAGTAAAAGAAGAACCGACTGCAGCTAAAGCTGTTTTTCCTAAGAACTGCCCTACTATTAAAGTATCCGCAATGTTGTAACATTGTTGTAAGAGATCTCCTAGTATCATAGGTATCGCAAACAACAGCATTGATTTTACAACAGGTCCTTTTGTAAGATCTTTATTCATTATATGCCTCCCTTGCGTAAGTATGAACTTACGTTATGTAATAACTATAGTATAATAGTATGCTTATATCAACTTATGATTTATTTATTGGAATGATAGATATGTACTTAAATGGTTTAAATGAATTAGATATAATATATTTTTTTGAATACCCGCATTCCACAGGTAATTGTCAAAATAAGATATGACAGTTTCAAATTTCTTGGCATTTATGTATAAAAATAATTTCATTAATGGATTTACTTGTAAATTATGGATATTTAAATCTCCCTTTCTTTTCTATACCAACACTTGCATTTTAGATATGTTTCGATTCATACTTTTTTGATAACTAAGATGTAATGCATTTAAGGTGCAATATATTGAATTATTCGTGCATTTAATATAAAATGTGTTTAGAAAGGGGTTGATTGTATGGCTGGAAATACAACAAATGTAAGTATTCGTATGGATACAGAATTAAAAGCACAGGCAGACGTACTATTTTCTGAATTGGGTATGAATCTTACTACAGCATTTAATATCTTTGTACGCCAGTCACTTCGTGAGGGTGGTATTCCATTCAAAATAAGTATAGAACAACCTAATAAAGAAACTGTTGCTGCTATGTTAGAAGCAAAAAGAATTGCAAAAGATCCTTCCGTAAAAGGTTATAATGACCTTGATGAATTATTTGATGATTTAAAAAGATGAAAGAAAACAAATATACCATCAAATATACAAACAGTTTCAAAAAAGATTATAAACGTGCTATAAAGCGTGGGTTAAAAATCGAATTATTAAATCAAATTATCACTTTACTTGCAACTGGTGAGTCCTTACCTGATAAGTGTCGTGACCATGCATTATCTGGAGATTGGACAGGTTATCGAGAATGTCATATTCTACCTGACTGGCTACTCATTTACTACATAGAAGAAGATGTTCTAGTACTGACACTTGCCAACACAGGCACACACAGCGATTTGTATATTTAACAAATAGTCTGCCACCGTACAGAAACCAAACTGTACGGTTTTTTATATAAAATGAAATATGGCTTTCAACTAACACACAAGCGTGCGAATTGAAAGCCACGGATTTATAGTTGCATTATGATAAATTATATATGTCTTTTTAACTATCTTTTTATATCTTCTCAAATGTCCGCAAAGCCTTATTTTATCGGCTCTA